>JAMOVZ010000133.1 GCA_027061865.1 Desulfobacterales bacterium | reverse complement strand
TCTTGAAACCGTCGCCTCGGATAGCTTTAAGGAGAGGGTGCTTGCCTTGGGGGGATATGACCCCTCGGCCAGTGGCATCCTTTGGACCACGGTTGGATAGGGAGCAGGCAATGGTTTCCCTGAAGTTGCGATCAAGAATATGGTTGGTGGATGAAGAAGACAAGATCGTTATGGGCGAGGGGAGGAGCCGAATCTTTGAAATCATTGAGCAAACAGGGTCAATCAATAAGACCGCAAAGCTCATGAGAATGTCTTACAAGGGGGTATGGAGCAAGATCCGTGCATCTGAAAAGCACTTCCAGACAAAGCTGGTAGAAACCCACAGGCAAAAAGGAACAAGGCTGACTCCGGAAGGGAAAAAACTCCTTGAACGATACAAGCTCCTCAAGCAGCGCTGCATGGAAAGGGAGGAAGAAATATTCAGGGAACTTTTCGGTCCCGAGATATCCGAGTAGTAATTGAATAATGACTGACATCAATGGAATAGGGGTTGCATATGAGCGAGGAAAGGGAAATTCCAATAATATCTGTGGTCGGGGCCTCAGGGGCTGGCAAGACCACACTGATGGAAAAGATCGTTAAAGAATTGAGGCAGAGGGGATTTAGAGTTGGGACAATAAAGCACGATGCTCATGGCTTTGAGATGGATCGGCCAGGCAAAGACTCATGGCGCCACAAAAAGGCCGGAGCCGCTGTAAGCCTCATCTCGTCACCCAAGGGCATTGGTATTGTCATGGATGTGGACCATGATCACAGCCCTTTGGAATTAAGGCGTTTTTTCAATGGTGTGGACATTATTCTGGCTGAAGGGTATAAACGGGAACCAATTCCCAAGATCGAGGTTATGCGCCAAGAGGTGCATGACACGCTATTCTGTAAAGAGGACCAAAACCTTGTGGCGGTGGTCTCCGACCGCCCAATGGATTCACGGGTGCCTCATTTTTCCTTTGATGAGGTGGAAGGGATAGCAGAATTTATAGTGAATCGCTTCTTGGATGGGGAGAAAAAGGTCCAAGTGGGGTGAGTTGTAAAACACACAGTAGAGAGGCTAAAAAGACATGATGAATCTTGCGGTTTTAGTGCAGTTGCCCCTCGGCCTTTCAGGGGCCGGGGTATTTGGACACGAAGTAATCCAAATGGTGCTTCATGCTGGGTTAGTGGTCAAATTTGTCCTCTTGCTGTTAGTATCTTTTTCAGTCGTCTCTTGGGCCATTATATTTGCCAAGTTAAGGCTCATGAAGAAGGCAAAGGAAGAGACTGAAGAGTTCCTGGAAATATTCTGGGAATCTTCTGACATGAAGGAGATATACAAGGCCTCTGAAGACTTGACCTATAGCCCGGTGGCCCGTCTGTTCAGGGCGGGATATGCGGAGTTCATCAAGTTGCGTAAAATAGAGGCTGGGGCATCCAAGAATGCAGCCCCTGCCGCCCTTGCCGATACAAAGGCCTTGGCTCTGAGCAGCAGGGTCATCATGGACAATCTGGAGCGTTCTCTTCGAAGAGCTGGCGTAGATCAACTCAACAGGCTGGAAAGGGCTCTCAGTTTCCTTGCCACTACCGGCAACACTGCCCCATTCATCGGACTGTTTGGCACCGTATGGGGTATAATGGAATCTTTCAGGGGGATCGGACTTCGGGGATCTGCCAGCCTTGCCGTGGTGGCCCCGGGGATCTCTGAGGCCCTTATAGCCACTGCGGCAGGGCTTGCCACCGCCATTCCCGCGGTTGTGGCCTTCAATTATTTCACTCAACAGGTTGAGGCGCTTCGGGCAGAAATGGAGATATTCACCTCTGATTTTTTGAGCCTCATGGAAAGAAGACTTTTCAGGGGACAGGTGGCCTCAAAATGACACCGCTTGGTGGCAAAAAAAAATTCATGTCAGAGATAAATGTCACACCATTTGTGGATGTGATGCTGGTGCTGCTGATAATCTTTATGGTAACTGCGCCCATGATGATGCATGGCGTGGAGGTAAATCTCCCCAAGGTTACTACCAGGAACATTAAAACCTCTGAAGAGCCCCTGGTGCTTACCATCACAAAAAACAGAAAAATATATATTGAAAACAGGCCCGTTGAATTTGATGCCCTTGAGCCTAAGATAAAGAGCATCTTCAAGTACAGGAAAAACAAGGACATTATCCTGAGGGCGGACAAGGATGTGCCCTATGGTTTTGTCATCCAGGTCGTGGCCAAGGTGAAGAAGGCAGGGATCAACAAACTTGGCATGGTTACAGAACCCCTTGAGTAATTCTATGAAAAGGCGTCCCCCCGGGACAGATGACTCTCCAGAACCAAGCTTGAAGAAGATGATAGTTGTGTCCATCTTCTTTCATGTATTGATCTTTTCTCTAGGACTTTTTCTTCCCCAGCCTTATTCTTCTCCAAGGCCCATTGGGAAAATAATTGAAGTTGACCTGGTGGAAATGTCCCGCCGCCCCAAAGCTCCCTCGCCCAAGGCGGGGGCATCAAAAGCAAGGGCCAAGGCAGCGAAAAAGGTCAATGTGCGGAAGCGACTAAAGACAAAGAGGCCGGGAAGCCTTAAAGTGAAGCAGAGGCCTGTGGTCATTGCCAAAAAGGTGGTAAAGAAGAGGCGCAAGAAAAAAAAAGCCGCTCCACAGCCAGAAAAATTACTGGAGGAAGCCCTAAAAAAGATAGAAAAAAGGCTGGGGAAAAAAGAAGTCAAACACGGGCCTGACAGGGTGGAAGAGGTAGTCTCCAGGCTGGCATCCAAGGCTCGGGAAGGGCCTGAGCCCCGAAGTGGCTTGGGATCTGCTGCAGGCGGCATTGCCATTGAAATCTACAAGGCCGAGGTTGAAAGCAGGATTAAAGAAAACTGGGCCTATCCAGTGGCCCTTGTGGGGCCGGAGGCCACTAAAGAGCTTGAGGCCACAGTGGTTCTCACCGTAAAGAGGACCGGAGAGATCATCAAGTGGGAATTCAAAAAGAGGTCAGGCAATGCCATAT
Source organism: Desulfobacterales bacterium (assembly GCA_027061865.1). Taxonomy (GTDB): domain Bacteria; phylum Desulfobacterota; class DSM-4660; order Desulfatiglandales; family Desulfatiglandaceae; genus JALVMN01. The sequence continues at coordinate 88 of JAMOVZ010000133.1, read as the reverse complement.
TTGATGATTCTGTGGTCAAGGCCATTGAGCGTTCAAACCCATTGCCACCATTTCCCGAAGAGTACATAAGGAGCTTTGATGAAATCGA
>JAMOVZ010000132.1 GCA_027061865.1 Desulfobacterales bacterium | reverse complement strand
AACACTTTTCTGCCCTGAAGAGCCGTAAAAAGGGGGCAATAATTATTTCAGCTCATTTGGGCAATTGGGAAATGGCCCACATCTTCGGAGCCTGCTACCTTAACGAACCACTGGTGCTTATCGCGCGGAAGGTGAGTCCAGACCTTCTGAACCAACGCCTTAACAGCGTGAGAAGTCGTTTCGGGAGCAAGGTGTTCGACAAGAAGAACGCCTTGACCAAGATGGCCCGCACACTGAGGGATGGGAAAATCTTAGGGATCTTGATAGATCAGGGAACAAAACAAAGTGAGGGGGTGGAGGTTACATTTTTTGGCAAACGCGCTACGGCTACACCTGTTGCTGCAATCCTTGCACAGCGCTATCAGGTTCCTGTGGTGCCTGCCTTCTGTTTCCGTCGAAAAGATGGTTCCCTGGAGTTTGTTATTCAACCGCCGCTGGATTTGCATGAGACGGGCAATTTTTCACTGGATATAGAGAGGAATACCCAGTTGATGACAGACACGGTCGAGAGGGCAATCCGCTCTCATCCTGAGCAGTGGTTCTGGTTTCACAAGAGGTGGAAACGCCACTATCCCCATCTCTACCGTGAAGACATGGCTAGGAAACAAAGACAGCGAGCAAAACGTTTACAGGCTTCAAGGGAAAAAACAGGATGATATGAAAGCCTTAGTCGAAAAACTGATGACCAACAGCAGATTTGCGCTCTGCTCCCTCTTGCTCCTATCTGCCGCCCTCAAAGTCTTATTATGTGTGCCAGGCAAAGTTATCAATCCGGATGGGGTGTTATATCTAGGTTGGGCCAGAGATATTGCTCTCGGCCAATTAGACAAGGTGCTCTCAGAGGCAACTCTGCCTCTCTATCCTATAGTAATCGGATTCATCCATGCCGCTGGACTTGATCTAATATGGGCGGGCAGAATCGTCTCGATCCTTGGAATGACGATGCTTCTCATCCCCCTTTATCTTTTGACAAAAGACCTGTTTTCTCCCAGGGCCGCCTTCTGGGCTTGCCTCCTTGCGGCAATAGCTCCCATACCCAACAAATGGGCATTGGGTATTGTTAGGAGTCCCCTATATCTTTGCTTTCTCTTCTGGGGCGTGTATCTCTCTCAGCGAGCCCTGGTTGATGGAAAGGCTCGTCTGTTTCTAATGGCAGGGGTGTGCGGACTCCTCGCTGTTATGTTTCGTATCGAGGGGATTATTTTCCTTCCCTCTTTTATGGCTTTCCTTGCAATTGCCACAATATTCGGGGGGGGCGAACTTCGCAAAACTTCACTGAAAGGTTTGGGCATCTTGCTGGGGATTCCTTTGGTGCTCCCTTTGGCAGGGAATCTACTCTTTGGTCAGCAATTTTGGAATATTACTCGCTTTACACAGGTCATCGGATGGGGTAAGGAATTCCTTGCGGGCTCTTTTTTTGAAAGATACTGGGAAATATATGAAAGCCTAAGGGTTCTGGAGTCAAAGGCCCATTTCTCTGGAGGGAAACAAAACTTTGCAGAAATTGCCCGCCACCTGATGCCCTTAATCTATCTTCTCGGCCTGCTTAAGACGCTTGTCAAGGTAGTGTTCCCACCATTTGTATTCCCCCTTGGATGGTCGTTTAGGCACAAATGGAGGGCTAAGCACTTATGGGTTGTCACGCTCATTGGTCTATACCTATTGATGATTTATTTTAGCTTGCTTAAGCGGGATTTCATAGAATATCGTTTCTTGTTAGCCCCAGCTATCCTGTTATATCCTTGGATAGGGGCAGGCGTTAATAATCTCTTAAAGAGACCACAAAGGGTCAAGTTCACCTATGTGCTAGCCAGAGCCACAGTGGGTTTCCTTCTCCTCACTGCCGTTGCAAAGAATTTTTACTACGTGAAAAAGCGAGATCACTCAATCCCTGAGGCTGCCCGCTGGATCAAGGCTCACCCTAAATGGAACTCTGCAAAAGTAGTGACAACTGACCCGAGAGTGGCTTTTCATGCCAGCCAATTCCATTGGCTCACATACTCTCTTGATTTGGAAAACCCAGAGGTGAGCCTACGCAACTTACACACTTTCGCCCGATCGGTTGGAGCCGATCTGCTTATCTTAAGGTTGAGAAAAGACCAGGGGGACATTCTTAAAAAACTCCCAGATAACACCCGGCTACTTGTTTCATTCAAGGGCCCGAAATACCTGGTAGCAATACTAGAATGCAGGGGAGTTCATCCTACTTGACCTAGCTATCCCCCCTTTCTCAACGAAAAAGGCTTGCAAGGTTGTTCTTTGTAGATATGGATCGCGATTAAGATAAAAAGGCTTATCTATGGGGGCATTCTTTGTTTACCTTCTCTTGTAAGCGCAGAAAAGCATTGAAAACCTTCTTTGTTGAAAGAAATATATTCCAGTGACGGTGTCCAAATTTTCCTGGCATCATGAGCTTAGGATAAACAACAATGCCGTCATTCCATCCTGGTCGCCAGTACATAGCTGTCCCTTTGCGACTGAAAATGGTCAGGGTGGGAATACCGATACAGTTGGCCAAATGGCCTATGGCAGAGTCCGTGCCTATCATCCATCCAGATTCGCATACATAGCGAGCCAACATATCCAAACTATGAAAGTATGGGACTTCAAAACAACTTTCTACCACATTTTTCCATGAAAGCCTTTCTTCGGGAGATATGACAAAGGAAATGGAATACCCTTTTCTCTGTAACTTCTTTGCTAAGGACAGAAATTTCTTTTTAGACCAATTCTTTATTGGGTCTTTGCTGGTTGGATGCAAAACCACCCTATTCTTGTATCGCCTTTTGATTACCCCTTTAGGGATTCTAATTCCATTGTCCTTAGAAACTCTAACAAGCCCTAACATATCCTTGCAAAAATTAAACAAATTCCCCACCATAGATCTTTTTCTATCAATGTATGTCTTATGGAAGACATAACATTTGGGGCCGATTTTTCCTGAAATTGCCTCTGCCCTAGAATGGGCTTGTGCAAAAACTAAGTCGTATTCTCCTAACACGTTTTCCAGTTCGTCTATACTGGGATTCGCTTCCATTGTAATATCTGGAAACCAATCC
>JAMOVZ010000131.1 GCA_027061865.1 Desulfobacterales bacterium | reverse complement strand
ACAGCCACCAGGGAATTGGCCACAGCGAGGCCGCAATCGTTGTGAGTGTGAATGCCCACGGGCACTGTGAGGTGCGGCATGAGTTCAGCAAAAACCTCTGCCATCTCCTCTGGCATTGTGCCGCCGTTGGTATCGCAAAGAACCACCCAGTCTGCTCCCCCGTTCATGGCCGCCTTTAACGTCTCCAGGGCATAGGCCTTATTCCTCTTGTAGCCATCGAAGAAATGCTCTGCATCATAGACCACTTCCCTGCCTTGCTTCTTGAGGTAGGCCACCGACTCTTCAATCATATTGCAATTCTCTTGAAGACTGACACCCAAGACCTTTGTTGCATGCAGATCCCAGCTTTTGCCAAAAATCGTCACACAACCGGTCTCTGTCCTTAGGAGGGCCTGAATGTTGTGGTCGCGCTCCACCGAGGTGTCGGGGCGCCGCGTGCTGCCAAAGGCGGTTATCTTGGAATTTTGAAAGGGGATCTTGCGGGCCATCTCAAAAAACCGGGCATCCTTCGGGTTTGATCCCGGCCAGCCGCCTTCAATGTAAGGGATGCCAAAGGAATCCAGCTTTCTTGCTATCCTGACCTTGTCCTCTGCAGATAGATTCACTTGTTCTCCCTGGGTCCCATCCCTAAGGGTAGTGTCATAAAGAACCACTCTTTCCGTCATGCCCTCATCTCCCCTTTCCATGGTTTCGCGTCTTTAAAAGGCCAAAAAAAATCCGTTACCAGGTTGGGCCTGATAACGGATTTTTTAAGTCTCTCAAAGTTGCTGGGGCTACGTCATTATCAGGCCCGGGGGTCCCATGCTCCCAAGGAGCAGGCTAAGCAACAGGGATATAATTATCCCTGTTGCGCTGATAATGACGATAATGCTGTTCAAAATTGCCCCTGTCATGATCCTGATGTTACGCTCCTACATCTTAAATCGGTACCAGGATAGGTATACTAAAGACCTTTTGTCAAGCCTTTTTTGATTTTATTTTTTGAATCCTCTCCCAGCCTTCTCCTCCACGCTCTTTATCTTGGAATCAAGTGCGCCCCACACCCCCTTGCGATAATCTATCTTTACATTTACGCTGATTCTCTCACAGTCCTTTTCAAGCTCTCTGAAGCACTGGGTCAAAAGCTCCATCAACTGGTCCCATTCACCTTCCACTACAGTGCCCATTGGATTTAGGCGGTACTCAAGTCCACTCTGATCAACTATGGTAAGAAGCCTGGCCACATACTTGCTCAGGCTAGGCCCCTTATCCAGCGGAAACATGGAAAACTCCATTAGTGCCATTCCTTTTCCCTCCCTTTAAACGCTCTTCTATATTCGCCCAAAGGCGAAAAGGCTTATGCCGAGGCGAGCACCTCACCAACTACGCCTACCGCCCTTAAAACATCATCCCTTGTGACATCCATGTGGGTTACGGCGCGAACCCCGCTTCCCAACCCCGACATGACAACACCGCGCTCCTTTAGCCCTTTCAGGAAGGCATCCACCCCTTTTTGAAAACCCGGCACTTCAAAGAAGACCATGTTTGTTTCAGGCTGAGGTGTTAGCAAACGTATCCCGGGGATGTTACCCAACCCTCCGGCCAAGAGCCTTGCGTTTTCATGGTCTTGGGCGAGCCGCTTCACGTTGTGATCCAATGCGTAGATACAGGCGGCAGCCACTATGCCTGCCTGCCTCATGGCCCCGCCAAACATGTGCTTAAAAAGTCTCGCCCTTTCAATAAAATCCTTAGGGCCGGCCAGCACTGCCCCCATGGGTGCGCCCAATCCTTTAGAGAAATCGATCCACACCGAGTCAGTAAAAGCTGCAAATTCCTTAGCGCTGACACCAGAGGCCACAACCGCGTTCAACAGCCTTGCCCCGTCCATGTGGACACACAGACCCAGTTCCTTGGCCTTGCCCCCCACCTCCCCTAATTCCTCGGGCTTCCACACAGTGCCTCCCCCTAAGTTATGGGTTTGCTCTACACAGAGCAATTTGGGGCTTGGCGCATAAGGATAGGGGACGGCCCGGACCCTGGCAATGGCCTCTTCCAGGTGCTCCGCCCCAAAGATCCCTCGCTTGCAAGGGATAGCCTCTACCTGTATCCCTGATACAAGGGGCGAGCCCCCGGATTCAGCTCGAAGCACATGGCTCATGTGGTCTGCAAATATCACTTCGCCAGGATTGGTGTGGGCCTTTATTGAGACAAGATTACACATGGTTCCAGTTGGAAGGAAAAGGGCAGCCTCCTTTCCCAACAACTCGCATACCCTATCTAAGAGCTTGTTTACCGTAGGATCTTGGCCTTTTTGTTCATCCCCCACCTCTGCCCGTGCCATGGCCTGGCGCATGGCTTCCGAAGGCTTTGTCTCCGTGTCACTGGATAGCGGTATCATCGGCTCACCTCATCTCTTTTTCCATTTTGAACCTTAGACCTAGGCTAAGCAGATTAATAGACCACCGGCTCCATTCAGGCAAGGCTAATTCCTCCCCCTGCATTGAAAATATATGCCTAAGCCTGGCAAGTTAACCTGCACCATGCCATCCAGCGCGCACAACAAGGGAAGAGCTAAATGAAGACGGGCGTGTTTTTCCACAAGTTGTCCAAGGGGAAACCGGGTGACAATTGATGACAAATTCCGCAATTATACTCAGGTAATGAAAGAGCAGCTTAAGCTCCTCCGGGGTTCAGTCATTCATTCCCTGTGAGGGGCCGGGGAAATCCTCATCCGCTGACCCGGACACCGCCTTTCTCCACCTGTTCTATTTCTTAATCCATGTGATGATTTCCTCCTTTGTGGGCACCTTTCCAACACACTTTACTTCCCCGTCCACCACCACCGCCGGGGTCATAAAGACCCCGTGTTTGGCTATCTCAATGGCATTGGTCACCTTTTCTATGGAGGCATCCACACCAGCTTCCGCCACTGCGTCTTTAACGTTTTTCTCTGCCGCCTCACATTTCGGGCATCCCGGCCCTAATACTTTGATTTCCATCTGTTCCCCCCTGTTAAATGCAAGTGTCACCAAACCTTTCTATAGCCCATTGTCCGCAATTCAGGCCTCCCATCTCAAGACACGATCCATCCATAGAGCATCCCTGCAACAGTGGACATGACCACAATGATGATTGAAAAGGCGGCCGTCTTTCTCACTCCCATCACGCTGGCGATAACAAGCATATTGGGAAGTGAGAGGGCAGGGCCTGCAAGCAGGAGGGCAAGGGCAGGGCCTTTGCCCATCCCTGCTCCCATGAGGCCTTGGAGGATGGGGACCTCAGTGAGTGTAGCAAAGTACATGAGGGCCCCGCTTATGGAAGCAAAAAGGTTGGCAGCAAGAGAGTTTCCTCCCACCAGGCCTTGAATATAATGATCGGGAATCAAGGCAGGATGCCCCGGCCTTCCCAGAAGAAATCCAGCCACCAGCACCCCTGCACCAAGGAGGGGAAATATCTGTTTCATAAATCCCCAAGTGGCCTCCAGCCACTTTATACACTCCTGCTTGCTGAACCAGGCCTTTAATATAACTGCAAGCACAACCAATAAAGCGGCCGTGATGAACCACTTGGCCTCAAAGATGATTGCCCAAAGCCCCTCCTCACCTTGCCTAGGCGGAGCAAAGGCTGCAAAAATCAAGATAAGTACCAGAGTCAGCATAAAGACCGATTCCTGAAGGAGGGTGCGGCCTTTGCCTGTATCCTCTGGGAGATATATCTGCCCGGCTGCCCGGCTTGAGTCATCTTTTCCGAAAAGCAGGGCCATAAGAAGGCCGCTTATTATTGAAAAGAGAATAGCACCAATGGCCCGGGCAAGCCCCAACTCCCATCCAAGGACCCTGGCTGTAAGCACAATTGCAAGGACATTAATGGCCGGCCCAGAATAAAGGAAAGCTGTCGCCGGTCCAATCCCTGCGCCTCTGGTGTATATGCCTGCAAAAAGGGGGAGCACTGTGCAAGAGCAGACCGCAAGAATACTTCCTGAAACAGATGCAACCGAATATGACAATATCTTGTTTGCCGCTGGCCCAAAATACTTCAATACCGATGCTTGGGATACGAATAGGGAGATGGCCCCAGCTATGAAGACGGCAGGGACAAGGCAGGTAAGCACATGTTCCCGGGCATACTCCTGAAGCATCATAAAGGCTTCCAGCCCTGAGCGCCTTACAACTTCACTATCCCAAGGAACAAAATAACAAGCCAAAAACACAGTTACCATTAACAAGAATTTTGTCCGCTCTTTCATATAACAGGCCGCCTTTCTTTTTTGGCCGTTACAGCCGATAGAATATGATTTTTATATTTCTATATAGCTATTTATCATTCACCTCTTGCAGATATCTTCCCTGCGGATCATGGGAAGCCTTTTTACCAGGGCCGAGATTTCAGGATCAGCCTCAAGCCAATGCCTCAAGTTGCCCAGGATTGCTGCTGCATAGGGGCTGTGCGCCCCATCACTAAGACGGTAGTTCACCCACAGTCCCTCCTTGTGGGACTCTACCAATCCTGCCTGCTCCAGCAATCTTAAGTGCTTGGAAACAGTAGGTTGAGCAATCCCAAGGGCTTCCTGAAGCTCGCACACACACATCACCTTGTGCTGAAGCATTTTAAGGATCTTGACCCGGTTTGGGTCAGAAAGGGCCTTCATCACCTGGACAAATTTTCTGATCTGATCCCCATTCATATTGCTATATAGTAATACATAGTTTTTTTATCTTGTCCAGGGAAAAATGAGGGTTTTCAAGATAAACCAGGAAGATTTGAATTAAAGACCAGCCCGTGGTAGATACCCTAATGGGCTAATGTGCTGAAAGGAGGCCAGAGAGGGTTAAATGGCAAGAGACAAGGGACTGCACTCAGGTAAATTCACTGTCCTTATTAGGGGCGGGGGCGATTTGGCTACCGGCATTGGCTGGAGGCTTCACCGCTGTGGCTTCAGAATACTTGTGACCGAGGTGCCCCAGCCCCTTTCCATCAGGCGGAGGGTATGTTTTTCTGAGGCCGTGTACCAGGGCCGAACAGTGGTGGAAGGGATTGAAGCGCACCTTATAGATGAGACAGGGGAGGCTTCCCTTTTGTGGGAAAAGCGGATAGTTCCGGTAATGGTAGATCCCGCATGCGAGTCAAAGGAGGAAGTGAAACCGGATGTGCTGGTGGATGCCATAATGGCCAAGAAAAACTTGGGCACCTCCATCTCCCATGCCCCCCTTGTCATTGCCATAGGTCCCGGCTTTGAGGTGGGAAAAGACGCCCACTACGTGGTTGAGACCAAGCGCGGCCATTACTTGGGAAGGATCATTGAAACCGGCCAGGCAGCCCCTGACACCGGAATCCCCGGCAAAATCATGGGCCATGGGGCAGAAAGGGTTATCAGGGCCCCGGTTGCAGGCAAGGTGCAGAACCTCAAGGAGATTGGGGATCATGTCTCCCAGGGCGATGTGGTCTGCACAGTGGGTGGGCAAGAAGTAAAGGCGGCCATCAGTGGTGTAATTAGGGGGCTCATCCGCTCAGGGATTAAGGTGCCCCAAGGGCTCAAGATTGGAGACATAGACCCCCGCGGGCAAGTGGAGCACTGTTTTACCATATCAGAGAAGGCACTTGCCGTGGGAGGAGGCGTGCTCGAAGGGATATTGCGGAAGTACTCAGTCTGAAGGGGGCATATTGCCTCTCAGCTCTTGGGTTGCAGGGTAATCCACTTTCATCGAGGCCTCATCAATGACCACCCCGTATTCGCTGCGAGCCTTCTCAATGGTCACATAGCCGTTTATCACATCCGCCAAGACCCGCTCAGGATCCCGCTCCAGTGGGTCCCCGTACCCTCCACCCCCTGCAGCGTCCATTATCACCACGTCGCCCGGCTGGAGCTGGGTGAGCCCGTAAGGGTTCCCTGGCTTTCCGTTTACCAGAAACCGGGCCCTTGCACCTGGCTTTCCACCAAAAAGGCCCTCGGGCGGATACTTGAATCTGCCTGACTGGATACCCAAGTTTACAGGGGGAATCGGGGCGTATTCATCGTCAGGCACCCGGAATATTGCTCGCCTGCCCAACCCCCCTTTCATCTTGCCAGGGCCTCCTGAGTCCGGCAATAATTCCCTCTTCTCCACTATAAGGGGGGTATCGCTCTCAAAGATTTCAACTGGAGTGTTGGCACCATTCGCCGGGAATATATACACATACTTGCCGTCGCTTTTTGAGCTTGCCCCCATGCCTCCACCACGTATTATCACACAGTGCCACGGCTGACCGTTCTGCCTTCTGCCGTAAAAGACATTCATGGTGGCCGGCGTCCCGCCACTGCCGGCTATCACCTTGTCGGGCAAGGCATCTGCCATGGCCCGGTAGATAATCTCGGTCACGAAATGGCCTATTTGCATGCGGGCTGCAACCGCTGCAGGGAACCGGCAGTTTACAACCGAGCCTTCAGGAGCCTTGAGCTTTATGGGCTGGGCACAGCCGTCATTGTTGGGGATGTATGGGTCAAACATGCTCTTCATCGCCATGAAAACATAGGCATAAGTAAAGTTATAGACCACATTGCCACCCCAATCAACTTGCGGCGAAGAGCCCTCCATATCCACCTCTATGTCGCTTCCCTTGACCTCAACCGCAACCTTTATCTTTATATCATCTTTTCCTTCCATCTGCTCAATGATGCCTTCCGCCCTGTATATTCCGTCCGGCACCTTGGATATGGCTTCACGCATGCTCTTCTCCGTGCGGCCGATTATCTCATCCGCCAAGGCATCAAGCCCGTCAAGGTTATATTCCTCAAGCATTTGGCAGATCTTTTCTGCACACACATGGTTGGCAGCTATCTGAGAGCGTATGTCGCCAACCACCTCATCAGGGGTTCGTACATTCCAGCGAATCATCTCCAATACAGCGGAGTTTAACTCCCCTCCGTCATATAACTTCACGAGGGGAATGAAGAGGCCATCTTCAAACACATCGTGATTGTCTGATGCCACACGTCCACCTATGTCTGAGTGGTGAAAGACGCATGCAGTGAAAGCGGCGAGCTCTCCCTTGTAAAATATGGGGCTGATCACACAAACATCGTTCAAGTGGCCTGCAAGCGCCCAGGGATCGTTTGTGATGTAGATATCGCCCGGCTTATGGGAGTCAGGAGGCAATTTGTTCACCAACTTCTTGATTCCCAAAGCCATGGCGCCCGACTGGCCTGGCGTTGCAAAGGTGCCTTGGGCGAGCTCTCTTCCCCGCCTGTCTGTAAACATACAAGTGTAGTCATGGGCATCACGCAGAAGGCTGGAAAAGGCGGTTCGGGCAACCGCGCTGTCAGCCTCATCCACAATGGAAATAAGCCTTCGCCACAATATTTCAAGGGTTACAGGATCAAATTTCTGAGTCATCTCATACCTCCATATCAACCCATAAAAATCCGTAGTCATCAACTCTCACCGACGCATCTTCCCCCACAACCACTGTCGACTCCCTTTCCTCGATTATAGCCGGCCCTTGGAATTGGGCCCCGGGAAACAACTTGTAGCGGTCATAAACAGTAAATGGAATAAAGTCCTTTGCAATCCCGGAATAGGCCATCCTAGTGGCCTTTATTGCGCCACTAAGGTCATGGGTTTTGTTGGAGAGTTTTGGGAGGGTGAGGAGACGCACCGGCAGAAGGGCCCTCACCTTGAAATTTATGAACTCCACGGGAGAGTCGGGATAGGTCCTTCCATAGAGTTTCTTGTAGATCTCATCAAAGAGGCCTCTTATTTCGTCCCTTGAATATTCGGTAAAGGGCTTGGGCTCTATCGGCACATTTGTCTCAGAGCCCTGCCCCACAAACCGCATATCCAATGAGCGCTCAAACCGAATTTCTTGCGCACTGCCAGCCTGTTCCAGGGTTCTGGCCCCTTCCTTTTCCAGATCCTTAAATATCTTTTCAATTTCATTGAAATCCGCTTCATGTAGGGCCACCTTATGGCTTCTAAGCAAATCAAAAGCCCTGGGGGCGGTAAAGAATCCCAGAGCAGAGCCTACCCCGGCATTGGGCGGAACTATAAACCTTGGCGCACCCAGCTTTTTCGTGAGCCCATAGGCATGTACAGGGCCCGCCCCTCCAAAGGCTATGACCGTAACCACCTTTGGATTCCCCCCCTTCTCCGCGATATGGGTCTTGGCGGCCCCCGCCATGGTTTCATTGATGAGATCATGGATACCCCATACCGCTTGTATGAAAGGAACCCCCAAGGGCTTGGCGATCTTTTCTTCTATTCCCTTTTGTGCGGCCTGCTTGTCCAGCTTCATCTCACCGCCAAGAAAGTAGTTTTCATCCAAGTAGCCCAGCAGGAGATCAGCATCGGTCACACAAGGCTCTACCCCTCCTCTTGCATAGCAAATTGGCCCTGGGTCCGCCCCAGAACTTTCCGGGCCCACTTGAAGTGTGCCCATCCTGCTCATCTTGGCGATGCTTCCACCCCCTGCCCCTATCTCCATGAGGTCGACCACAGGCACCTGTATTGTAAGGCCGCTTCCCTTCATGAACCTCTGGACCCGTCCCACCTCAAAAGTGGGAACCACTGAGGCCACCCCCCTTTGTATAAGGCATGACTTGGCAGTGGTGCCCCCCATGTCAAAGCAGAATATCTCTTGTATGTTAAAGAGCTTCCCAAAATACTGACCAGAGATTACGGCCGCTGTGGGGCCTGATTCTATGATCCTTACTGGAAATTCGGAAGCGGTCTCTACAGAGGTGATTCCCCCGCTAGAGAGCATGATAAAGAGCTTCCCGCCGAACCCAATGGAAGAGAGGCGGCCGGAGAGTTTTGAGAGATACTTGCCCGTAAGGGGTTTTACATAGGCGTTTGTTACGGTTGTGGAGGTTCGCTCATATTCCCTTATTTGGGGTAACACCTCGTATGAGAGGGACACGGATATGTCGGGGGCCTCTTCCAGTATTATCTCTTTGAGGAGGAATTCGTGAACAGGATTTTCAAATGAGTTGATAAGGCATACTGCAATGGACTCGGCCCCCATGTCCAACAACCGCCTTACGACCCCCCTTGCCTCTTCACGGTCAAGGGGGTTGAGGATGGTGCCGTCGCTTCGGATGCGCTCGTCCACCTCCAGCCTGTATCTCCTTTCTATGAGGGGTTTGGGGAACTCTGCAAATATGTCGTAGGGGGCATAGCGGATTTCGCGGGCCAACTCCAGCACATCCCTAAAGCCCTTGGTGGTGATAAGTCCGGTCTTTGCCCCTTTTCTCTCTATTATTGAGTTTATGACCAGAGTAGTTCCGTGGATCACCTCATCAAGTTCTGGCATAAATCGGCCGGTTCTTTCTTCCAGTTGCCGAATGCCGGCCTCTACCGCATCCGAAGGATCCTTAGGGGTAGTCAAGCACTTGTTTATGACGATCTCACCGGTCTCGTCATTCAACAACACAAAGTCGGTAAATGTGCCCCCGATATCACAACCCAGTCTATATTTTTTTAAAGCCATTCCGCTCCTCCCGAAAATTAAGCCTATCTGGCGCAAGGCAACTATTTCTTGTCCCCGGTCCTGCCGGAGGCAGGCTCATGCCCCGCACCTTACGTCTGCCACCTCACTCCTCACTCTTTGCACTTTACTCCTTACCCTTCGCTAACAAATATCTCAACGGGAACTTTGCTTATCAGTCTTCCGCCATCTTCCGTCACCACAAACACGCTCTCCACCCCTGTGCCGAACCTGTCTTTGAATACCATCTTTGGCTCAATGGCAAAGGTCATGCCAGGATGCAAGATATCTTCTTTGCCCCGTGCTATAAACGGCCTTTCAATGAGCTCAAGCCCTATGCCATGGCCCACAAATGAGACCTTATGGCCTGGAGGACCAAGATATTCATCACCATAACCAAGCCCTTCTGCCATTGAGACAGAGATGTCAAAGAGCTCTCCCGCCCTAACTCCTGGCCTGGCCCGCTCAATTATCGCATCATGTATTTTGATCACCGCCTCAGATGCCCGCCGGGCCTCATCAGGCATAGGCCCTACTGAAAACATGCGCGTCTCATCAATATGGTAGCCCTTGTATTCATAGGCAAAATCCACCATTACTGGCTCATTTTCTTTTAGTTTTTTTGGCCCTGCTCCACAAGGAAAGGCCGCACTTGTCCCCTCTCCGCTTGCAGGGGAGTCAAGCAGTCCCAGCCTTCCACCATTGCTGCCGCTTAGCACATGCCAAGGATATCCTTCTGACTTGTAGTCCCTGATTCTCAAACCTATGGGCAGGGAGGTTTTTTCCTGCACGAACCCTTCAGCCGCCGCCGCAAGTTCCATCTCAGAGAGTCCCGGCGATATTACTTGAGTCATATATCTAAAGGCCTCTTGTGTAATCTGGGCGGTCTTTTCCATTTGCGCGATTTCCCACTCTGACTTGATGGCCCTCAGGAAAAGGATTATGGGTGAGATATCCACACACTGTGGGTCCTGAAAGATGGCTCGGTAATGCTCGAAGAGGTTAAAAGGCAACACATCCATTTCAAGGCCCAGGATCTTTGGAAGACGGCCGCAATAATCTGCAACAGAGGCTCCAATTTCATGGTCTTCCATAGGTCCCACCACCTGACCCAAGCCCCCTTCAGGGGGCAGAGCGCCATGATTAGGACAAAGCATGGGATCTCGATGTGTCGGGATATAGAGCCATTGCCAGGACTCGTCCCCTGAAAAATAGGCCATATCTGCATCTTGAACGATGAAGGCCCCATCAATGCCTTTGGCTTCCATGGCCTGCTTGAAAGCCGAAAGTCTTCTCTCAAGTTCAGTTAGAGGAACTGCCCGATCTTCCATCATGTCCTTTCAGTAAAGGCCATCCGCCTTGCCCTTGAGGCCATTATCCTTTACCAACTGCCTGCTGAGGATGTCAAGCATAGCTGGCCGACTCCAAGGCGGACAACTAATTCTCAGTTTCATCCCATTTATAATCGATTATTTCAGTGAGCACACCTGTCATCTTTTTTGGATGAATAAAGGCAAATTCACAGTCCCTGAAAGGCCTTGCCTTCTCCCCATGGGAAGTGGGAATTATAGGATAGCCTTTTGCCTGCAAGTCCTGAATGGCCTGGCGGGTATTGTCTACATTAAAACTTATTAACATTATTCCCTCACCCCTCTTTTTAATAAACTTGGCCACTTCCCCATCAGGACTCGTGGATTCCATCAGTTCAAACCCAACGCCATTAAAAATATATCTAGCCACCCTGATCTGTTCCGCTTCATCCACATACTCATCGTCAGGGTGAGATTTTCCCAGCATGGGCTCCCAAATTTTCCGCGCCTCTTCCAGATTTTTTACTGCCACCGAGATATGATCTATCTTTTTCACTTTCATCTTAGCCTCCTCAGCAGCCGGGTTTTAATGATGCAAATACACATTTTATAACTGTTATGTAACTAGACCATGTTCTTTATGACTTATTACCTAGCACACTTAAAAAAACATGTCATCTTTCAATATTTTCTAGCATTTGGGATTGAACTTGATTCCTGTATTTGATATAAGATAGATCAAATCTGAAGAAAAAATATTATCACAAAGTGGTATAAAAGGGAGTTTTTCATGAGCGACAACTACAGCGTCATAGGAAAGCCGATTGTAAGAACCGACAGCCTGGCTAAGGTGACGGGGGGAGCTGCATATACGGCAGACATCAAACTTCCCAGGATGCTTCATGCCAAAGTATTGAGGAGCCCCTATCCTCACGCCAAGATTTTAAATATAGATACCAGCAAGGCGTTGAAACTTCCCGGCGTAAAGGCGGTTGTAACGGGAGCCGACACCTATGGGGTGAAATGGGGTGTTTTCAAATACACTCAAGACCATACCATGATCGCCATCGACAGAGTTCGTTATGTAGGAGAAGATGTGGCTGGGGTTGCTGCGATAGATGAGGAGACCGCTTTGGAGGCGCTTGAATTGATCGAGGTAGAGTATGAGCCTCTTCCAGCGGTCTTTGACCCTGAAGAGGCAATGAAAGAAGGGGCGCCTCTGATCCATGAGCAATACCCCAACAATATTAATATCCACGTCCATATCGAGGTGGGCGAGGTGGATGATGCCTTTGCCAAGGCAGACCTGGTGCGGGAGGACACCTTCAAGGCATCAGGCGAGGCATATGCCACCATGGAGCCATATGCCGTGGTTGCCTCATACGCCAACGGTTACCTGGACCTTTGGGTGCCCAACGCCGGCCCGCATGTGCGGGCAAAGGCCTTG
>JAMOVZ010000130.1 GCA_027061865.1 Desulfobacterales bacterium | reverse complement strand
AGTTCAATCATATCCTTTTAAATACCTCGTAAGAGTTGGTCTTTATAGATCCCGCTACGGCCCTATCCATGGCCCCTGCTGAGGAAACAACGATCTCCGCCCATTCATGGGCAGGCCCCAAATCCTCAAGCAGATCGGTCTTGTTTAAAAAGGCCACTTGCCTGGCCCCATTGGGGCTACCCTTGAAGATGCCCCTCCTTTCCAGGAAGATGTGGGAAGCCATGAAGGGGGTTATGGCCTCGCCCGGATGCGCCCCAGCAACACTGCAAAACGCATCCAGTCGGAAGACCGTCTCCTCATCCACCCTGGCACCCAGGGCCTCTGCTCCAGCCATCCCCACTATCAGGGTAGAAGAGCCGGGTATGACCGGCTCCCACGGGCCAGGGGCCTTGATGGGCCTTCGACAGGCCCCATCTGCCTCAACGATCAGGTAATCCACAAAAGAAAACTTGGAAAGCCCGTCTGCCCTTTCAGGCTTAATTCCCTTTATTTTAGCCGATTCACAGTAGTGGCCAGCTACGAATACAAGGCCGTAATCTTCAATCTTCCTTGAAAGCTCCTCTTTCCAGTCCTCCCGTTCCGAGAGGAATATTAAGGCCGGGGCCCTGGCGGCCTCTTCCCTGCCTACCCTTGTCGTAGTGGTAATAACGACCCGTGCCCCCTTTTTTACCAAGGCATCTCCCAGCCCTAAGAGGAGTGAGGTCTTCCCCCCAGCCCCCACCAGGGCGATGTGCTCCTTATCCTTCAACTCCAAGGCCTCGACTAGATCAAAGGCCCTATTGATTCTTACACCTCCTGACACTCCACCCAAACCTGCCTTTAACCTCTTTTGCTATTTTTTCCTGAGAACCCTGGTATCACCCACGCGGACCGTGACCTGGGCCTTGTCAAAGTACTCTATCAGAGGGATGGTGTACTTTCGCGAGGCGCCTGTCATGTCCTTGAACTGCGGGGTGCTGATCTCACCGTGCTCTTTGAGGAAGCTGACTAGCCGCTCTTTCAATCCCTCTATGGCATCCCTGTGAAAATAGAGGTCTTCTTTCACCTTCACAAGGACCCCTTCGCCCACCAGTAGCTCCAGGACATCAGAGGCAGACTCCTCTTTGAGCTTATCTTTGACTTCCCGAAAATAAGGTGGCTTAAGTCCCGCCTTCAGGTATTCCTGCTCCAGTTTCTTTCGGATCTCCTCAAGGTCTCGGCCCAAGGTCACCTGATGGCTTTTGAGCCTAATGAGTTCTTTTTCCTGGACGATCTCACCCCTTCTGGCCAGGCTGCCTATCACATAATTAAAAAGCTTAGGAGTTTTGGCCCCTTTGAGCCTTGAGCGCAACTCTTCTTTTTGCAGCCCCACCTTCAAAGGATATCGGGCGTGGAACTGGGAGAGATGATCCAGGATTTCCTTTTGCGCCTGATCCAAATACCTCTTATGGATAATGGCCCTTCGCTCCTTGTCATACTCCATGAGGCGGCCTTTTGATTTGAGGTTCCTCAATATGGCCTCGAGTTTTGATTTGCTCAGATTTGCCAGGAACTGCAGCAACTCCACATCGATTCCCTGGAAGCCCCCTGTCTGGACAAAGGCCTCCACTATTGCTTCCAGATCCTGGCCGTCCAGCACCTGGAGCTGTCTTTGCCTCTCCTCTGAAAAGCGCTTCATCTTTCTTGGAAGCGGATTGAGGACCTTGCCACCCCCTATGGTCCGCACGGGTGAATAGCTTCTGAGAACGTATCTGTCGCCCCGGAGGACCGCCGTAGGCTTTTCAAGCCTCAACTGGGCAAAGCATCCCTCCCCAGGACTCAATTCCTCCCTATCCAACAGGACCACTGTGGCAATAATCTCGGCAGTTCCTGCATGGAATCTGGCCTTGGCCCTGTTTTTGAGCTTTCTCGGGGCGCTCTCCAACAGTTCCAGGTTTACGTCCACCATGAAGGTGGACCTCAGGGCGGCTGCACTGGCAAGCACGTCGCCCCTCCTGATCATGCTCTTTTCCACGCCCTGCAGGTTTATGGCGGTCCTGAGGCCCGCGCGGACCTCTTCCACTTCTTTACCGTGTACCTGGATGCCCCTTATCCGGCTCTGAATCTCCTCGGGGTAAACGGTAACTTCGTCGCCCAACACCGCCTTGCCGGATATGGTGGTGCCTGTAACCACTGTGCCAAACCCCTTCATCACAAATACCCTGTCAATGGGGAGCCTGAATATATGACCCACTTCCTTTTCAGGCAGTGCTTGAACAAGCTCGTCCAGGACTTGCACGAGGTTGTCCAGCCCCTCTCCCGTGACCGATGATACCTCCACAACCGGGGCATCGGCCAGGAACGTGCCTGCCAGGTAGTCCTTCACATCTTCCTTGACCAGTTCCAACCACTCTTCATCCACCATGTCTATCTTAGTAAGTACTACTAGACCATGGCGGATTCCCAACAGCTCACAAATCTCCAGGTGTTCCTGGGTCTGGGGCATGATCCCTTCGTCAGCTGCTATCACCAAGGCGACCAGGTCTATTCCCGTTGCCCCCGCCACCATGTTCTTGACGAACTTCTCATGGCCTGGAACATCCACAATGCCAACGAGTTTTCCCCCAGGGAGCTCCAGGTGGGCAAAACCCAGCTCAATGGTAATGCCACGCTCTTTTTCCTCCTTGAGCCTGTCCGTGTCGATTCCAGTGAGGGCCTTTATCAGCGAGGTCTTGCCGTGGTCGATGTGGCCCGCTGTACCCAGTACGATCTGTTTCATCTGGCACTTCCCTTTTCCTGTTTTTTTCCTGAAATCATCAACATAGATGTAACCGCACCTTGTGTCAAGAAGCTCGAAATTTACATTGACCTCCCCGCTGACCTTTGCTAAATTAATTTATCGATCCCCGGTAGCTCAGCTGGTAGAGCGGGTGGCTGTTAACCACTAGGTCGGCGGTTCGAGTCCGTCCCGGGGAGCCAGATTTCAATCCGCCAACTTAAGGCGGTTCTTGGTTAACGCGAGACCCTGTCGGGATGACCCGGCGGGGTCTTTGCTTTTCTCCTTGATTGACTCGGGCCTTCCCTGGCCCTCGCCCGGCAGGCGCTCCCCTCAGCGCGT
>JAMOVZ010000129.1 GCA_027061865.1 Desulfobacterales bacterium | reverse complement strand
CTGTTCACTAAGCCACCGCTCTCCTGCTCCACCCAATATGATGGCTTCCCTGCCCCCCTCTGAGAATGCCTCTTTGAGCAATTCCCTAAGCCTTGAAGCCATTGAAGGCTTGATACTCACTTGGCCAATCACCAGCTCAACCGTGTGCTCTTTATATCTCGAGAGTCTGAGCTCAGGCTTGATGTCAACGATCTTGCCATCCACCCTGGCCTTTTTGTAACCCCTCCTGAGCGCCCTTTGAAATACGGCTTGGTGGAACCCCTTTCTCCTTCTCACTTTGGGGGCAAGCACTGTGACCTTTTTGCCTGCCATTTCCTTTAGCAGCCCTGACACCGTCTCATCCACACCTTGGGCGGCCAATTTCCTACCACACCCTGGGCAATAGGGCTCTGAAACTCTGGCATAGAGCAGTCTTAGAAAATGGTAGATCTCGGTAAGGGTTGCCACTGTGGATCTGGGCCCTGCCTCACTCATCCTCTGCTCAATTGCCACAGTGGGAGGGAGGCCTTCAATTGCATGGACATCTGGTCTTTCAAAAAGCCTTACATATTGCCTTACATATGTGGAAAGGGATTCCACATACCTTCGGTGGCCTTCCGCAAATATAACATCAAAGGCCAGTGTGGACTTTCCTGATCCCGACACACCCGTGAGCACCACCAGCTTGTTTCGCGGGATCTCCAGTGTCACGGATTTCAGATTGTGGTGCCTTGCCTCTTTTACTTTTATCCCTTCAGCAGGTATTGGAGTCTCCCGCTTGATGGGTTTTGGCCTTGTGCTGACTCGCCTCCCAAACTGTTTTCTAAACCACCGCCCCGTTACTGAATCGCATTTTTTGAAAAAATCCTGAACGGGCCCTTGAAACATCACGCGCCCGCCCTTGTCCCCGCCCTCTGGGCCTAGATCTATCACCCATTGGGCAGAGGCAAGCACTGAAAAGTTGTGCTCCACCACCAACACGGTATTGCCCCTGTTTACCAGTGAATCCAAGGCCTGGAGAAGATATTCAACATCCCTGAGGTGAAGCCCTACTGTTGGCTCATCCAGGAGTATCAGTGCGTTATGGAGCGGTTTTGTGAAAAGGAGACGGGCCAACTTCAGCCTTTGAGCCTCACCTCCAGAGAGGGTGGCTATCGGCTGTCCCAGCCTCAGATATCCAAGCCCGATGCGGACAGGGCCTTGCAAGGAAGAGAAGAGCTTTGGGTGGTCCTCAAAAAATACAAGGGCCTCGGAGAAGGTCATATGCAGGATCTCCGAGATATTTTTTCCCTTGTATGCAGCAGAAAGGACCTCCGGCCTGAAGCGCTTTCCGTTGCAGGAAGGACAAGGGAGATATACATCGGAGAGAAACTGCATTTCCACCCGCTCAAGGCCTTGCCCTTTGCAGTCTTCACACCTTCCTCCCTCCACGTTGAAAGAAAATGCAGATGGGCCAAGGCCCAATGCCCTGGCCTCAGGGGTGTGGGCCATGAGCTTACGTATCTCGCCGTAGAGCTTCAGGTAGCTTGCAGGATTTGCCCGCGGGCTGCGGCCCACTGGGTTTTGATCCACCAGCACTACTTCTTTCACTTCATCCAATCCCTCTATTGACCTGAATGCCCCTGGCCGCTCAGTGGGAATTCCCTTCATCCTGAGCGCCCCCCGGTAGAGCACAAGCTCTAAGAGCGTTGATTTCCCAGAGCCAGAGACCCCTGT
>JAMOVZ010000128.1 GCA_027061865.1 Desulfobacterales bacterium | reverse complement strand
CTTGAGGGCCTTCATGTCAAAGCCACCCTCCAAGGCTGACCACCTAAGCGAGATGGGAAGGCCGAGCTCTCTGAGGATTGGCACCTCGCGGGATATGAGAGGCCCATGGTGGGTCCTCCAAGTCCAGTGGACTATGGGAGCTTCTTGCCCCTTGACTCTTATGAGTGAGCGTATCTTTGTTGCAGGAAACCACTTGCCTTCAAACAAGAAGTGGTCTGGCTTCTCGGGATGCCGCTTTTCAATATAAAGATCCTGCACATCCACATAGGCATACGTGATCCCCCATGCCACACTTTCGTTGTGCCCTGCGATAATCAGGGGGATGCCCGGCAAGGTGAGGCCCATGATATTGTATCTGCCCCCTTTGAGGTGCATTTCGTACCAGATGGAGGGAATGGAGAGGTTGAGGTGCATGTCATTGGCAAGGATGGGTGAGCCGGTCTCGGTCTTGGAGCCTGAGACCACCCAGTTGTTACTGGCCCCTCCAAGAGGAAAAGGCAGGGGCCAAGGGCCCCCTTGCCCTTGAGTTACATTTAAAGAAACGGTTTTAGTGATAGAGGGGATAGTGCAGGGAGTGTCTTTGCCCCGAACCTGGATCAATTCCTTGGCCTTCTGAGGGCCCACTTTCTGGAAGAGGAGCATCCTAACAATTTCTTCCTCCCAGTTTCTGCCCCCGGAGAGAGCCATCATCTTGGCCCAGGCCAGGGAGTCCACAGGTTTCCAAGGCTCAGGAGAGTATCCAAGTAAGGCGAATTCCACAGGCAGCCGGGATTTGCTTAAGTTTATGTATGCGTTAATCCCTGCTGAAAACCACTTAAGTATCCGGAGCTCCTCTTCCTCGCATACCTCTAAGTCATGGCCCGCTGCCTCATATATTCCAAATGTGCGGAGCAGCTTGTCTGCATCGAGGGCGAGGGGGCCAAAAATCTCGCTGAGCCTACCTTGGGCCATTCTTCGGTTTAGGTCCATTTGCCAGAGCCGATCCTGGGCCTGGACAAAGCCCTGGGCAAATAAGAGATCGTGTTCATTTCGGGCATAGATGTGAGGCACACCCCAGTTGTCCCTTATTACCTGAACAGGGGCCTTGAGCCCTGGAACCTGGAGCTCCCCCTCCAGACGGGGAAGCGGCCTTACCAAGAAGTAATGGTAGGCTCCTAAGACCACAAGGACGATGACTATCATAAAGGCCATTATAAGCAGATTGAACTTTCTCATTCCTCTCCCTTCCTTGATTTTTTATCCTCCCAACGGTCCGAGTCAAGGTAACAGCAAAATACCGGTTTTTACAAGGGGATTGTTAGTAAACGGGCAAGATGGGCCTTCTGATCAAATAACTCTTTTAGTTGGAGGGGCAGGTTTTTTTCGGAAGGCTTGGCACGGAAGATCAGAGCATTCCTCAACGACCTTGAAGGGGACTCTAGCGGACTTAAACCCATGGGCCTTGCAGCCATAAGGAAAGGAAGGCTGGTGGGTTATAAAGAAATGCTTGCAGCTCTTGCAAGTAATATGAACGCCTTGCCTACCTGTATTAGATTTTGGCCTCATTTCTCCAAGAACTCTTTCAAAGCCTCTTACAATCTATATCGGCTCCAATACTGCTGGCTTTACACCCTGGCCGTTATCTTTCATATCGGGGGGGGGGCCGTATTGACAATTCCTGTAAAACAGGTAATAGTTTCGGCAGATTGAATGAGTTTGGGCGCAGGCACACCACTGGCTCAGAGGATGGAAAGAGATAGATATCTTGAAAGCAAATCGGCTCTTTTACGAGGATATGAGGGAAAAGCAGTGCACCTTTTTTCCGTGCCTTATATTTGACAAAAATCTCTATATGCTCTAGGAGGATGGCTGATTGGCCATAAAGAGGCGTATATAGCGGAATCAGAATTGGAGAGCCGAACCCCTTTCAGCGGTAAAAGAGGAAAGGAGCTATTATGAAGTGCCCCCACTGTGGTGAAGAGATCAAGGGAAAGCTTTGCAAGCATTGTAACACCGTGACCCCTGAAGGAGGGAAGTTTTGCATGAATTGCGGCAGGGCATTGGATATACCGGCCGAAAGCTCCTCGGAACAGGTCGATGAATACGACTTGGAACACAGAGTGCTTTGCCCAGATGGAACATGCACAGGTATTATTGTGGGTGGTAAGTGTATAGAGTGCGGGCGGCCCTATGAGCCGGAAAAATGACAAGGTAAAGAAAAATGTATGAGGTGAAGATAACAACACAGTTTGCTGCCGCCCATCAGCTTAGGAATTTCAAGGGACGGTGTGAGCAGCTCCACGGCCACAACTGGAAGGTGGAGGTCTTTGTAAAGGGCAAAGAGCTGGCAGAAGATGGCACCTTAGTGGATTTCCACGACGTAAAAGAGGCAACCAAGAGGGCCACGGAATTACTTGATCACGCCTTTTTGAATGAGCTTGACTTTTTTGGGGAAATGAACCCCTCCTCTGAAAACATTGCGCGTTTTATTTTCCTTCGTGTGTCAGAGCAGCTAGACAACGAACGCATAAAGGTGTCCAGGGTAACGGCGTGGGAGTCTGACACGGCCTGTGCGAGCTATTTTGAAGACTGATTATCAGAGGCTGAAGGAAAAAGCACCCAAAGCTGATGAAAATAGCAGCCATAATTCCTGCAAGATACGGCTCACAAAGGTTTCCGGGAAAGCCTCTAGCCCTTATTGCCGGAAAACCCATGATTCAGCGCGTCTACGAGCAAGCAAGTCAGAGCTCTAAGCTTGATGCCGTCTATGTGGCAACTGATGACCAAAGAATTGAGGCGTGCGTGAAGGGCTTTGGGGGCCAAGTGATAATGACCTCGCCTGATCATGGGTCAGGCACAGACAGGATATTTGAGGCCGCCGCGATTCTTGGACTTGGCAGCGAGGATTTGGTGGTGAATATCCAAGGGGATCAGCCCGTTTTCCCTCCCTCGCTGGTGGAAGGGCTTGTTGTGCCTTTTGAGCAGGATAGCCTTCTAGCCATGTCAACACTTGCCCGGCCTCTTTCTTCTTACGAGCAGGCATTGAACCCAAATCAGGTAAAAGTAGTGATTGACAGGGACGGATTTGCCCTCTATTTTTC
>JAMOVZ010000127.1 GCA_027061865.1 Desulfobacterales bacterium | reverse complement strand
GTCCTTTCAAGCAATGATGTCTTTCCAGCCCCGGGGGAGCTCATAAGATTCATTACCACAACACCTTTTTGATCAAACAGTTCACGATTCTGCCTGGCTATGCGCTCATTGGCTTCCAGGATGTCTTTGACAACAGAGATTTTCATGGAAAAATGTCCTCCTCTATTTTCCAGCTCAGTCCACCTCCATTTCCACGATGGAAAGGTCGTGGCCTGATGTGGTTTCAATGTCAGGGCTATCGCACTTGGGGCATACGAACACATAGTCAAGGACCTCGAAGTCCGACCCGCAGGATTTGCACTCCCCCCTTATGGGGATGGTCTCCATTATGAGGCGGGCGCCCTCAAGGGGGGTACCGGTTGTGATGACCTCAAAGCAAAAAGACAAGGAGTCAGGGACGATGGCGGTGAGCGTTCCTATATGAAGCCGCACTGATTTGAGGGTAGAGGCATTATGCTTGGCCATCTCTTCCTGGATGATTTCCACCAGGCTTTGGGCAATGGTCATCTCATGCATTTTCAACGGCTCCTCAATTACCTACCTCCCTTCAGCGGAAATCACCCCTCTCTCAGGGCCACTATTAGGGAATTTATCTTTTGCCTTGCATCATTGAAGATGCCTGAGAGATTCAGGGAGTGATTGGCAAAAAGGCTCCCCGGGTCTCCGTTACATACCACCAGGGGCTCAAAATTGCATCTGCTGAGATCTTCGAGGATGATCTCAACAAGTTTGAGAGAGTTCTTGTCCTTGAGCACCTCTAGGAAATCTATCTTGATAGCCTTGAAAGAGGAATAGAGGGCATAGGCCACCCCTTGGGCATAGTAGAAGTTGTCATCAATTTCATACCATGGAATGTCCACCTTAACCTTTTCCTTTTCAGGGGGAGGCTCTTTGTCCTCATCAAGGGCCGTCACCATAAAGACATCCCTTGGGGCATTGATCAACCTGGTGTTCACTCCTCCCATAAGGGAGGCATATTGGCTTAACAATTCAATAAGGTTGTCGGCCCTCGGATAAAACGAGGACTGCCCTGTCAAGAGATTTTGATAATAGGCCTCCAGGTCTTGGTAAGCCTTTTTCCACTTGCTCTCAGCAGAGGGGAACCACCATTTGAAGGGATCATTGGCTAGAGCTGTAAAGGCTCCTTCGACCAGGGGATCCAGCTTGTCTGTGGTGCGCATCCTTGAAAGGTTATCCCTCAGCACACGCACGTTGTATCTGACCACTTCAAGCTCCCCAAGCTGGAAGTTGGGCATGTTATCCAGGAACACGGTTGGCCAAAAGATGTCATTGGGTAGCCAGTTTTCATACATCTGTTTGATGAGTTGCTGGTTTACCCTCACAAAGGCTGTCCCTTTGACCTTTGGATCATAATTGGCGGGCTCTATGAAATCCGGTTTTCTGGAATTAATAAACATCACCACCAGGATCCAGATGCCAATCAGGGCTATAACCAGCGCCACATAAATGGAAATACGCTTCTTTCCTTTCTTCTCTTGATCTTTTTTCTTCACCATTTACTTCCTCCGCTCTTTCTCTTCACTGGTTGTTGCCAGAATTAAACGGAAAACCCTTAATCATTTCAAGAGGTCACGCTGAGCAGTAACATAAAATCGGCGGCCTCACAACTTTTAACCACTCGAAAGCAATAATATCCTTACCACAATTTCTCCTTTTTTTCCAGATGTTTAACCCGGATCAAATATGGTGCGCAAAATAAGTTGGATTCAGTCCCTGGATTTATTTCCTCCCCAGGGGGCACGGCCTTCCAAACGGCTGAGAGCGCGAAGGGCATGCCTGCCGACAACAGGCAGGCAGGCGTTCCGGTCCATGGAAAAATGTAGGCCCATTCATTATCGGAAATATTCTTGTGGGCGGCATGGGCCTGGGGAGGTGTTATGAAGGGGGCTTGGTTAAGATGCTGGAGGGGGGACGGAGGGAAAGAGCGAGCGATCCGTGTGAGGGATGAACTTTGCTGCACTAAAAAGATTCATGAACTCCTGATTTACGTTTAGCTCAAGATAGGTTGTTTTGTCCCTCACTTCGTAGGCCTCATCCCTTGCCTCTTTCGAAAGAAGCGCCAGGGTTGAACCTTCTAATGAAGTATTGCCCAAGACTTGGTAGACTTCCAAAGGGAGGTCAGGGAGCATGCCAATGATAATTGCTGAGCGTGGATTGATATAAGAGCCAAAGGTTCCTGCTATGTAAAAACGGCTGATATCTTCAAAATTAACACCCACTGTCTTGGTCAAGGTGGTTAGGATCGTGAACATGGCCGCCTTTGAGCGGATGAGAGAGTCAATATCGGGCTGACTTACTGTGATGGGCTTGCCACTGCCGCTATGACTTGCATCGACAACAACCAAGTGGGGTATCTCGTCAATATAAATAAGCCGGTGCCCACAGCGGGAAGGCACGAATTTTCCCCTTATATCGATCATTCCGGCCAGATAAAGCTGGGCCACCAGATCGATAAAGCCCGATCCACATATCCCGAGGGGTGGTTTGTCTCCGATGGTGTGGTATCGTATTTCCAAGGTCTTAGGGTCGATCTCTATCTTGTCAATGGCCCCCGGTCCTGCCATCATACCCATGGCTGCCACCCCTCCTTCCAGTGCCGGCCCGGCAGCTCCAGCGCAACCCATGAGCCAATCGGAGTTGCCAATGACCACTTCAGCGTTAGTTCCAACATCCACTAAGAGCGAGATCTCCTGGTCTTTGGTCATTCCAGAGGAGAGGATCCCGGCTATGAGGTCTCCACCAAAGTAACTTCCCACATTTGGAAATACCAAGACTGGGGCAGCAGGATTTATGGAGATGGCCAGTTCAGAGGCAGGAAACAAGTCTGGAACGTTTATGACAGGGATATAGGGTTCCCGACAGATCCAGTAAGGATTCAGATTGAGGAAAAAGTGGGTCATGGTGGTATTGCCCGCTACAGCCAGAGCAATGAATGAGTCCTTTCCCACTTCAAGGTCTCTACCCATTTCTTGAATTTGATGGTTAACTTCGTGTATGAGCATTTCGTGTAGCCTTTGAAGACCTCCATCTTGAGACGAATAGTGGATACGGGCAAGTATGTCACTGCCTATTTGGAT
>JAMOVZ010000126.1 GCA_027061865.1 Desulfobacterales bacterium | reverse complement strand
TCCTTTCCCATGGCATCCAGGACGTCAATGGCGCTCCTGGTGGATTGGGTGAGCCCGCCAAAGTGGCCCCTGGTGGCCAAGGAGCGGATAAAGACGCCTGGGTCCATGCTGTGGCGCTGCATGCGCACCCTGTCACCCAAGATGGCGCCTCCACTGAAGGGGCTTGTGGGATCCACGGCCAGGACTCCCACTGTCTTGCCCTGCTGCCTGAGGTGCGCAACCATCTGATCCACTAGAGTGCTCTTGCCTACTCCCGGGGCGCCTGTGATCCCTACCACATATGCCTTGCCTGTGTGAGGATATAACTTCTTGAGTATCTCCCTTACCTCTGGGATGCCATCGTCTATGTCTCTTATGAGGCGGGCCACCGTCCTTACATCGCCTGCTAAGACCTTTTCAACCACATCGTGTGCCAAGCTTATTCCCCCCGTGGTTTAACGTTCTTTTTCACCCATTCCACTATTTCATCCAACGGGGTGCCGGGGCCAAATATCTCCTTGATGCCCAAGGCCTTGAGTTTTGGGATGTCATCGTCAGGGATGATCCCCCCGCCACAGACAACGATATCGTCCGCCCCCCTCTCCTTGAGGAGTTCAACCACTCGAGAAAACAGATAATTGTGGGCTCCGGCAAGGCTGGAGAGTCCAATCATGTCCACGTCTTCTTGTATAGCCGCCTCCACTATCTCCTCGGGAGTTTGATGAAGACCGGTGTAGACCACCTCAAATCCTGCATCCCGAAATGCCCTGGCAATTATCCTGGCTCCCCTGTCGTGCCCATCCAGTCCAGGTTTTGCAACCATCACGCGCAGCTTTCTTTTTCGTTCCATCGCCATCCTCTTAACCTGCTAGCACCCTTGAACACTCCTGCAAAACAACGGCTTCTGCCCCCAAGCCGATAGGCTTGAAAAACCGCTAATATATCCCAGGATCCCTGTACTCTCCAAATACCTTTCTGAACACATCACAGACCTCCTGGAGCGTGGCATAGGCCTTAACAGCATCAATGATTGGCTGCATGACGTTTTGGTTTTCCACACACGCCTCTTCGACCCTCTCAAGGCATTCTCTGACCTTTTTCTGGTCTCTCTCCTGTTTCACGCGGTTTGTCTTTTCGATCTGGAGGCGCTCTACTTCTTCGTCAATCTCCAGCACCTCCACTGGTATATCCTCTTCCATTACATATTTATTCACTCCCACCACTATCCTCTTTTGCTCATCAATCTGTCTTTGGTAGTGATAGGCAGAGTCAGCAATTTCTTGTTGGGGGTAATTTTTTTCAATGGCGGCCAGCATTCCCCCCATTTCGTCGATCTTGCTGATTATCTCAAAGGCCTCTTCCTCCATCTGATCGGTAAGGGCCTCCACGAAATAAGAGCCCCCCAGCGGATCAATGGTGTTGGGGACCCCTGACTCTTCTGCAATGATCTGCTGGGTCCTGAGCGCAATAGTAGCAGCCTCCTCCGTTGGGATGGCCAAAACCTCATCAAGGGAATTGGTGTGAAGCGACTGGGTGCCGCCCAACACTGCGGCCAGGGCCTCCAGAGCAGTGCGCACCACGTTGTTATAAGGCTGTTGGGCCGTCAAGGAGCAGCCGGCCGTCTGGGTGTGGAACCTAAGCCACCAGGATCTGGGATTTTTGGCCTTGAAGCGCTCTTTCATAATCTTTGCCCACATGCGCCTCGCAGCCCTGAACTTGGCTATCTCTTCAAAAAAGTCTATGTGGCTGTTGAAGAAAAAGGAAAAACGGGGTGAAAATTGGTCCACATCAAGCCCCCGGTCGATCGCTGCCTGCACGTAGGCAATGCCGTCTGCAATGGTGAATGCCAGCTCTTGCACCGCCGTTGAGCCAGCCTCCCGGATGTGATAGCCGCTGATGCTGATGGTGTTCCAGCGAGGCACCTCATTGGTGCCGAACTCAACAGTATCCGTGATCAACCGAAGGGAGGGCTCAGGCGGGCACATAAAGGTTTTCTGTGCAATGAACTCTTTCAGCATGTCATTCTGGATCGTTCCGCCGATCACTCTCCGGTCTATCCCCCGGTTCTCCGCCATGGCAATGTACATTCCCCAAATAACAGGGGCCGGGGGATTAATGGTCATAGAAGTGGTTATTTGGTCAATGGGAAGGCCCTCGAAGAGATCCTCCATGTCAACCAGGGTGTCTATTGCTACTCCGCACTTGCCGCACTCCCCCCGGGCCTTGGGCGAGTCAGTGTCATAGCCCATCAGGGTGGGCATGTCAAAGGCGGTAGAAAGCCCTGTTTGGCCGGCGTTGACCAGGAGATGAAATCTTCGGTTGGTGTCTTTGGCCGTTCCAAGGCCTGCAAACATGCGCATGGTCCAGAGCCTGCCTCTGTACATGGAAGGCTGAATTCCGCGGGTAAATGGAAACTGTCCAGGGAAGGCCAGGTCTTTCATGAAATCGTGGTTTTTGATATCAGCCGGGGTATAGATGCGCTTTATTTCCCGGTCTGATACAGTGGAAAAACGCTCAAGCCTTTCAGGCCGCTTTGCAAAGGCCTTTTCAAGCTCTTGCTCCCACTTCTCTTGAGCCTCTTTGATGTCTTCAAAGATCTTGGGGTTAAATGTCGAGGCCATGGGGCACCTCCATTGGGTAAATGGTGGTTTTACAGGAGGGCAGCCCTCCAGGGTTAAAGCTGGGATGGGCCGCCCTTTCTATTGGTTAAGGGAGTTCGCCCTTGAACTCAGGTTTTCTCTTCTCCAGGAAGGCGCTCAGTCCTTCCTTGCCGTCCGGGCTGGTCATGCAAATAGCAAAATTATCGGCTTCCAAGTAGCAGCCGGAGCGAAGATCCACATCCATTCCCCTATCAATGGAGCGCTTCACTGCCTTCATGGACACCTTGCCCTTAGAGGCCAGCAGCTTGGCGGTCTTCATGGTCTCATCCCAGAGCTGGTCGTGCGGAAAGACTTTGTTTACAAGCCCAATGTCCTTTGCCTCCTTCGCACCGATAATCACCCCTGTCATACAGAGCTCTTTTGCCATTGCCTTCCCCACCAGTCTGGGGAGGCGCTGAGTTCCACCAAAGCCGGGGATTATGCCCAAGTTTATTTCTGGCTGGCCAAACTTGGCATTTTCCGAGGCATATATGAAATCGCATGCCATGGCAATCTCAGTTCCTCCACCCAGGGCAAAGCCGTTTACGCAAGCGATCACCGGGATCGGCATTGCCTCCAGCCTGAAGAGCATCTCCTGGCCGTCGCGGGAAAAT
>JAMOVZ010000125.1 GCA_027061865.1 Desulfobacterales bacterium | reverse complement strand
CCGAGATATCAGCCCCTGCCACAAAGGCCTTTTCTCCCTCCCCGGTAAGGACCAACACCTTCAAATTCTTGTCAGCCTCAATCTCATCCAGGGCCTGTCCGAGCTCTTTGAGCACATCGGGGTTGATGGCATTCAAGGCCTTGGGCCTATTAAACTTGATGACTGCAATGTTTCCTTGTTTTTCAAAGATTATGTTTTTGTAGTCCATCGCCGCTCTCCTTGTAATTTTAGTATTTGTTAAACACGCTCCAAAACCATAGCCATGCCCATGCCTCCTCCAATACAAAGAGAGGCAAGACCTAGCTCATGTCCCTTTCTCTCCATCTCTTTGGCCAGGGTCAGGATGATGCGGGCCCCTGTGCAGCCTATGGGATGGCCAAGAGATATGCCGCTGCCGAGCACATTGACCTTTTCTGTGTCAAGGCCAAGCTCCCTCATGCAGGCTATGGCCTGTGCTGCAAAGGCCTCGTTTAGCTCTACCACACCAAAGTCCTCTACGTTGAGGCCCTCTTTGCGCAGGACCTTTCTAACGGCCGGAATAGGGCCTAGGCCCATGTAGGCAGGGTCCAGGCCAGCCGAGCCATATGCCTTTACCTTTGCAAGGGGGGTGAGGCCAAGGTCTTGAGCCTTCTGGGCCGACATGAGAAGCAGTGCTGCTGCCGCATCGTTTATGCCTGATGCATTACCTGCAGTGACGGTCCCATCCTTTTTGAAGGCGGGCCTTAATCTAGCCATCTTTTCAACACTGGTATCCATGGGCCGCTCATCCGTATCGAACACAATTGGGTCCCCCTTTCTTTGAGGGATTACCACAGGGACAATCTCATCTTTAAAGATACCATCTTCTATGGCATTGCGCGCCCTTTGATGGCTTAAGGCCCCCAACTCGTCTTGTTCCTGGCGGGTGATGCCGTACTTTTCGGCAATGTTTTCGGCCGTGATTCCCATGTGATACCCATAGAATATCTCAAACAGCCCATCCATGATCATGAGGTCCACAAGGTCGGTGTTGTTCATCCTGGCCCCCCACCGTGCGGCAGGAAGTGCATAAGGGATCCTGCTCATGTTCTCCATGCCGCCTGCCAAGACCACATCCGCCTCTCCCGCCCTGATCGCCTGGGTGGCAAGGGCCACGGCCTTCATGCCAGAGGCGCACACCTTGTTCACCGTAAAGGCGGGAGTCTCTTTGGAGATGCCCGCCCGTATCATGGCTTGCCTTGCCACATTCTGCCCCTGGCCTGCGCCTACCACATTTCCCATGATCACCTCATCTATCTGTATCGGCTGGGCAGAGTCATCGTAATCGTAACCTTCCTTTTCCAACTCTATCCTTCCCGCCCCTTTGATGGCGTCAGGCTCCACTTGGATCAATTCATCAGTGGCCATGGGTTTGAGGTTCCCCTTTTTCAGTGTCTCCTTGAGCACAACGGCACCCAGTTGGACAACTGGCGTATCCTTCAAGGTCCCTCCAAAATTCCCAATGGCAGTCCTTGCCCCAGAAACAATCACCACATCTCTCATAACTCACTCTCCTTCTGTCCAATAAATTTTACCCTAATAAAAACCCCTCTTCACCTCACCCCTCACACCCCACCCTTCACGCCTCACTCTTCAGACATTATATACCACCAGCGTTACTGCTTCACCCCCTCCAAGACAAAGGCTTGCCTGCCCTACCTCCGCCCCCCTGTCCTTCATGGCATAAATGAGGGTGGTGAGCACCCTTGCGCCACTTGCCCCAATGGGGTGTCCAAGTGCAACCGAGCCCCCATGGACATTCACCCTTTCTGGGTCGATCTTGAGCTCCCTGTTAATGGCAACAGATGAGGAGCTAAACGCCTCGTTTATCTCGTGAAGATCCACATCGCCCACCTTTAACCCGTCCTTGGCAAGGACCCGGGGAATAGAATAGATGGGAGCGACCAGCACATACTTCATGTCTATTCCGGCTGAACCCTGGGCCCCAACCCTGACCAATGGCTTACACCCCAGGGCCTCTGCCTTCTCCCTTGCCATGAGCACCAAGGCGGATGCCCCGTCACTGATCTTGGAGGCATTACCGGCAGTCACCTTCCCATCCTTCTTAAAAGCGGGTCTCAGGCGGGCAAGTGCCTCCTTGGTGGTCTTGGGTTCCCTCAAAGGGACTTCGTCTGTATCAAACAGCTTCGGCTCGCCTTTTCTCACAGGCACTTCCACAGGCACTATCTCATCCCTGAACTTGCCCTCCTCAATCGCCTTCCAGGCCTTCTGGTACGAGGAAAGGGCAAAGGCATCCATGTCTTCACGGCTCACACCATATTTTTCAGCCACCAGTTCCGCGCTCATTCCCATGTGGAAATCATTTACATGGTCCCATAGGCCATCATACACCATGGCATCCACTGCTGCATCATTTCCCATACGGTAGCCGCCCCTTGCCTTCAGGAGCATGTAGGGGCACAGGTTCATATTCTCTTGGCCGCCTGCCACCACCACATCAGCATCCCCGCACTTGATGGCCTGGGCAGCGAGCATAACCGCCTTGAGGCCCGAGCCGCATACCTTGTTTACGGTGATGGCTCCCACATCCCAAGGAAGCTCCGCCTTTACCATGGCCTGCCTGGCAGGGTTTTGCCCAAGGCCGTGAGGGAGCACGCATCCCATAATGACTTCGTCCACATCCTCTTTTCGAATGCCCGCCCTCCCTATGGCCTCTTTGATCACCAGCGCACCCAGGTCATTGGCGCTAACGGAGCTAAGGGTGCCGCCGAAATCCCCAATGGGGGTTCTGCAGGCGCTCACAATTAGCACTTCTCGCATAATCTCTCTCCTTTTGGCCGAATATGAAGGGAAATCTAAGGCTTGAAGCCGCCTGAGTTATATCTGGATGCGGCTTTTCAAGTCAAGTATTATTGGGGAAACGGTTTTGCTTGACATGGCAAGGGGATGGCCCATAAATGTAGACATCTTTCACAGCAACCAACAGTGACTTTCTAAATTATTCCATGGTTCATAGGAGGAATGGAGGCAATGAATCCCCTTGCTGTTGAATTGAACAAGACTATTGAAGAAGGGAATCCCTATGTCCTCGAGATGCTCTCCCAGGTGGGAAAAGGGCTTTTCTTTCCCAAAGGCATCCTTTCCCAAAGCGCCGAGGCAAAGGAAAAGGCCCATAGGTTCAACGCAACTATTGGCATGGCAAAGGAAGGAGGCCGGCCCATGTACCTGCCTTCGATCATGAAGAGGGTTAGCGGCCTTGAGCCAGAAGAGGTCCTTACCTACGCACCTTCCTTTGGCATACTGCCCCTAAGGGAGGCATGGCATAGGGGCCTTTACAAAAAAAACCCCTCTCTTGAGGGGAAAACGGTCAGCCTCCCAGTGGTGACAAATGCCATAACCCATGGACTCAGTGTGGCTGCCGACCTATGGGTTGACCCCGGTGATGCAGTGGTGCTTCCCGATAAAATGTGGGGAAACTATAATATGATCTTTAAGATGAGAAGGGGAGCAAAGATCGTCAACCACCCCTTGTTTGACCAAAGGGGGGGCTTTAACCTTGCAGGTTTCAAGGAGACGCTTGAAAAATATGCAGGCCAGAAAAAAAAGCTCATCGTAATACTGAACTTCCCCAATAACCCTACTGGTTACTCCATCAACCGCCAAGAGGCGGAAGGGATATGCTCCATTCTGAAAAGGCTGGCAGAAGATGGGGTCAATGTGATTGCCATTACCGATGAGGCCTATTTCGGGCTTTTCTATGACGAAGAAGTGATGAAGGAGTCGATCTTTTCTCTGTTGATGGACACCCACCCTCGGGTTGTCGCCGTGAAATTGGATGGTGCCACAAAAGAAGACTTTGTATGGGGCCTAAGGGTAGGATTTATCACATTTGGAATAAACGCTCAGGATGAAAAAAGTTTAGGAGCCATTTATGACGCCCTTGAGAAAAAGGCCGCAGGCGCAGTCAGGGGCTCCATCTCCAATGCCTGCCATCTCAGCCAAGAGATCCTGCTAAAAGCAATGGAAGATAAAGACTACTTAAAACAAAAGCTGGAAAAATACAGAATAATGAAAGAGCGCGCCCTTGAGGTGAAACGGGTTCTTTCCGACCCAAAGTATTCCAAGGCCTGGGAAGCCTATCCATTCAACTCGGGCTACTTCATGTGCTTAAAACTCAAGACAGTAAAGGCCGAGCCATTGAGGGTGCACCTCCTCGAGCGCCACGGAGTTGGTCTGATCTCCCTTGGAGAAACCGATCTCAGGATAGCATTTTCTTGCATTGAAAAGGAAGAGATAGAAGAATTATTTGATGTAATACTTGAAGGTATCCATGAGTTAGAAGGGAATACGCTTTAGGAAAGGCGTTGCCGCCCCTCATTTAAAAGGCGAAATAACTTGCCGTCTTGATTGCCCAGTTGCCCTCTTTCACTTTCTCCCCAATGGCATGGAGTTTGAATGTTAACCTTTTAAAAACTAAAAGGAAGGAGAGAGTGAAATGGCAGAGGCGGCCTTGGCTGAAAAGGAAACTGGTGTTGAGGAGGTAGGTGACAAAGGCGGCAAATACCTGACATTTTCATTGGCTGGAGAAGATTATGGCATTGCCATCCTCAAGGTCAAAGAGATAATTGGGATGCTTCCCATCACCCCTGTCCCTCAGGCTCCTGATTTTTTGAAAGGTGTCATAAATCTGAGGGGCCGTGTCATTCCTGTGACAGATCTGCGGCTCAAGTTTGGAATGGAGCCCCTGGACTACAATGAACGAACCTGCATCATAGTGGTAGAGGTGGCGGGAAAGGAGAGCAATGTGTTGATGGGGGTTGTGGTGGATTCAGTCTCAGAAGTGCTTAATATAAAGGCGGAAGAGATACAGGATACGCCTGAATTTGGCACAAAGGTAAACACTGATTACATCCAGGGGATCGCCAAGATGGACGGGGGCGTCAAAATTCTTCTTGACATCGACAAGGTCTTGAGCGTTGAGGACATGTCTCAATTAGGTGCTAGTTTTTGATCCCAAGATCTCTTCTATCTTTTCCAACAATTCTTTCATGTCAAAGGGTTTGGGCACAAACCCTTTGGCTCCCTTTTCCATTATTTTCCGGGATGGATGCTCTCCTGCAAACCCGCTGGCTATCAGAATACTTGCACGTGGGTTGATTTCCAAGATCCTTTCCATGCATTCAAGCCCATCCATCTCAGGCATAACGTAGTCCAGTATTACGAGGGAAATCTGGCCTTCCCTCTCCTTATATATTTTCACTGCCTCACTGCCGGAGCTAGCCCTCAACACTTCATAACCGGCAGCGTTCAGGATATGAGCAGCAACATCCAGGATGTCCTTTTCGTCATCCACTACCATCACAATGTGGCCATTCTTCTTGCCCGAGGCCTTTCTTTGTCTGCCGGTTTTTACTCGGGCTTGCCGAAATTCATCTCGGCGTTTTTCTGCGTTGAGTACCGGGAAATAAATCTTAAAAGTAGTTCCCTTCCCTTTTTCACTGTAACACATGATGTAGCCCCTGTGTTCCTTAACTATGCCGTAGACCATGGCGAGGCCCAAGCCCGTGCCCTTTCCTACCCCCTTGGTGGTAAAGAACGGCTCAAAGATCCTTTCCAGGGTTTTCTTGTCCATTCCCTCTCCTGTATCCGAGATTAACAGCAGCACATAGTCTCCTGCTACAGCGCCAAGATGGGTTTTGGCGTATTGCTGTGAAAGGGTAGCGTTTGCCGTTTCAATGGTGAGGGTGCCGCCACGGGGCATGGCATCCAGGGCGTTTACGGCTATATTCATTATGACCTGTTCCAATTGCACAGGGTCTGCCTCTATCTTTTCCAATCCTTCAGCGAGCCGCAATTTTATCTTAATCATCTTTGGCAAGGTTCTATAGAGTAGCTTTTCGATCTCCCTTATCTCCTGATTGAGGTCCAATGGCCGGCGCTTACTTTCTACCTTCCGGCTGAATGTGAGGATCTGTTGGACAAGCTCCCTGGACTTCAAGGCGGTTTTTTCAATTTTTTTGAGGTTTTCAACGTCCGGATCATCTTCTGGCTTTTCCATCAGCAGCAGCTGGGTGAATCCCAGGATTGCTTGGAGCGAGTTATTAAAGTCGTGGGCCACCCCCCCTGCCAGGGTTCCGATAGATTCCATTTTCTGGGCGTGGAGAATCTGGCGCTGGAGCATCTCAACTTCGGTTACATCTTCCATGGTGATGAGGTAGTCTCCCGTCTTTAGGGGCACCACGCGGAAGTTTACGGTTTTTTCCACTTGATCTTTTGCTATTACCGAAAAAGTCTCTGGCCATACCTCACCGGCTTCAACCCTCTTGAGTGCCTCTTTCCAGGCCGTGATTACACGGGCCCTCAGTTGCTTGTCGGGGAAGATTAACCTGAGAAATGTGCGTCCATCGGGGATTTCCTCAAGAGTATAGCCGAATATTTTCTGAAACATGGGGTTTACATAAGTGTAAGTGCCGTCCCTTTCTACCAGGGCCACGCCAAAGGGTGCGTTTTCAAGCAGGGTGAAGAACCTCTCCCGCTCCTCTCTCACCTTTTCCTCAACAGTCCTTCGCTCTGTTATATCCTTGAGCAAGGATATTATGCACTTGGTCCCGCCTATTTCGGCCACCTCTGCGGACCAAAGGAGCATGAGCCTGTGCCCATGGACATCCCTCAATACCACCTCCAGATCCTGCACACGCCCACCCTTGCGGAGAATGGCCAGACCAGCCTCCCTTTCCTCCTTGCTTCTGTAGAGGCCGAGTTCCATACCATTTTTTCCTAGGATCTCGGCCTCTTCTAATCCGATGAGCCTGCAAAAGGCTTGATTGACCTCCAGGTATGTTCCATGTTCCAAGGTCGTGATACACATTGGTTCCGGGCTTGACCTAAAGGCCTTTGAGAATTTCTCTTGGCTCTCCCGGAGCGCTTGCTCCATTGCCAGCCTCTCGCTCATGTCCCTAACTATGGATTGAAAAACCACCCTTCCGTCCTTCAGCTTGGATCTGGTGGTGGTTATTAGGCAATACTTTGATTCCCCTTGTCTGGTTTTTGCAATAAAGGGATGGTCCTTTACAAATCCATGGGCCTCCACCTTTTTTATCCATTCCTCCCTTTTTTCCGGCTGGTGCCAGAGAGCGGCTAATTTTATTGAATTCAACTCGTTCCTTGAATAACCAAAGAGCTTGCACCATGCCTGATTGGTATCCAGTATTTCCCCGTCACGGGTGATGATTGAGATGGCGTCCCTAGAATTTTCAAAAAGGCTCCTGTAGCGCTCTTCATTTTCTTTTATCCGCTCCTCTGCCCTCTTTCTTGCGAGGATATTCGCCCATAGCACAACGATAATGCTGGACAATACAAGGCATACAATAATTCCGCCTATGACCCACTCTTTGTATTCTTTGTAAAGGCTTAGACGCTTATTAACGATAATGCTCCCTTTGGGTAACGCCTGCTCAGGAATTCCCCACCTTTTCAATGAGCGCCAGTCAAACATAAAAACATTTGTTGATCTTTTGAGGACCGGGATATTAGCCACATCTTCGCCCTTAAGAATCCGGGCGGCCATACGGGCCGCTTCACGGCCATGGTATACAGGCGATTGCACCTTGCCTCCTATGACTCCATAGTCCAGCATATGGTCAACAATGCCATAGACGGGGACAGGTGAACGCCTTGTTATCTCTGGATAAAGTACAGGCAAAGGGCTGTATTTGCCTGCCTTGTCTTTAACCCAAATGCAAAACAAGAGCAAACTGTCGTAAGGCAGGGCCTCTACGATTTGGAGCATCTCCTGGGTGGTGTGTTCTTTTCCATTTATATAAAAAAATTGCAGGCCGCGAAAATCTGATTCTATTTTCTTGACCGCCTCTATATATCCCTGGCCAGTGGGAGAGGCGTCAGCAAGAACCGCCACTGTCTTGGTATGGGGATGAAGCCTTAGGGCGAGTTTTATGGTCTCTTTAACTTCTGCGTATTGGATTACTCCGGTAATATAGTCCTCCTTGCCACGGATCATTTCATCGGAGAAATTATTTACCCCCAGGAACACTATTGGCGTTTTTCCAAATAGAGTTTCATGGTATTGAAGGACAAAGCGGAAGGCATTGTCATCTGATGCAATCACCATGTCTGGCTTTTTAGGCCCGTACTTGACATAGAGGAACTCCAGGAAACTCAAATAATAGCGCTCAAGGCTGAACCTCTTGGTGTCCATGTACTCCACAAAGATCTCTACCCCTGGAACTTCCCTTTCCAAGTAACTGGATACAGTCTCTACGAGCTGATCGCTCCAGCCGTATCCTTTGTGGTATGAATTTATAAAGAGGACCCGTTTGTGGGCTGCTTGGCAGTGAATTGGTCTAGAAAGAAACAACAAGATAAAAAGTATCAGGATAGATTTGATTAAGTGGCTAGCGTGATGAAGAAAGGGGGCTTTGGGATTTACCTCCTTCCAGGTCGTAGAGGAAAAATTCACCTTTTGTGGGAGCTGTCTCATTAGAGCTGTATTCCTTTGGTTCTGTGCCTTCTTTGAAGGCCTGAAACACTGTCTTCTTAGAATACGGGCTTGCAAGGAGCCCAGTTTCTGCATCTATCTTTGCAAAAACCACGCCCTTGGGGATCTCGAAATCCAGGGCGGGCATGCCCTCCAATGCATCAGCCATGAAATAGAGCCAAATGGGGCTTGCAGCCCTAGAGCCTGTCTCGCCCTTGCCCATGGGCCTGTGGTCGTCATAGCCTACCCATACTCCTGTGACCAACTGTGGCGTATATCCTAAGAACCATGCATCCCTCAGATCATTGGTGGTCCCTGTTTTGCCTGCCGCAGGTCTTTTCAGGGCCTTTATGCGCCATCCTGTGCCCTCTTGGACCACTGCCTTGAGCAGGTCAGTCATCACATAGGCGGTCTCAGGCGAGACGACCTGGTCACTAGCGGAGCGGGCTTCTTCAATAACAATGCCGCTTCTATCCACCACTCTCTCAAAGAAAATAGGTGTTGGAAGCCTGCCCCCGTTTGCAAACACACAGTAAGCCCTTGTGAGTTCCAGGAGCGAGACGCCGGAGGAACCGAGGGCAAGGGAAAGATCAGCGCTCAAGGGAGACGTGATCCCCAGCCTCTTAGCGTAAGAGATTGCATACTCTATGCCAATTTTCCTAAGTA
>JAMOVZ010000124.1 GCA_027061865.1 Desulfobacterales bacterium | reverse complement strand
TTGACATTTTCATCAAATTCAGGAAGTTCCATTGCCTTCCTTTCGATTTCCAGCCAGTCTGACTTGGTATAGGCCCACAGGCACCCATGAGAATTGGTCAAAATAAGGGAGGTCTCATTTTTTTGTTCAAGGACCTCCCTGAATCTTGTGGGAATTGCAAGGCGACCCTTTGAATCCAGATTGTGCTTTGACCGTCCCCTGAACAATGAATTCAGCTCCTGAGGTTACACTTTTTCCCACTTTATGACACTTAATGCCACTTCTATGCCAATTCACCATCACTGTCAAGGAAAAATATGCTCAGTTCACTAATTTTTTGTGTCCCTGGCTGAAAATTAGTCAACCTATTGAAATTCCTGTATGAAACCTCAACCCCTTTCCCATTTGCCTAACTCTTCTCAAAACCCGCCCCCTCATTACATGAATATTTACCTTATGGTTTGAACAAAACGGGCAATCATCTAGATAACAGATTGTATTTACAAGAAATTCACAGCCCATTCTCACCCCAACTACATCTAAGGAGACTGCTTTACTTCCCCAAAGTC
Source organism: Desulfobacterales bacterium (assembly GCA_027061865.1). Taxonomy (GTDB): domain Bacteria; phylum Desulfobacterota; class DSM-4660; order Desulfatiglandales; family Desulfatiglandaceae; genus JALVMN01. The sequence continues at coordinate 2,584 of JAMOVZ010000124.1, read as the reverse complement.
GCTTTCACACTAACCAGCCAAATTGGAAGCATAAGGCAGGATTGTGGAATGGTCCTGACGGGCCTGAGTCCTTTGGAGGGGACAATGGGAGTTGCAAAACCAACGAAGTGGTGTGTCAAAACAGTGACACAGATGAGTACCGATTAGACGGTCAAGGCCGGGCAAGAAAGCGGGCCTGCCATGTCTAGCCGCCAAGGAAGTAAATAATTGAGACGAAATATATGAGCAGGAAAACTATATTTAGCGTCAGGCCGGAGTAGGCATAGTCTTTGTCATTTTGCTCTTCGATCAAGCCGATTGAGCGGATGGAGCAAAAAAGCCCCCCTCCCAACACTCCAGGGACAAGTGAGAAGTAAGACAATAAGAACCTTAAGGAAGAGATATCTTCCCTTGCCCAGAGTATCAAGGCACCCACGATCCCACATGAAGCAAAAGGGAGCAGAAAACCTGCGATTGCCAAGTGGTTGATCTTGCGCTCTATCTTAATGAATTTCATTTTTACGGGGAAAGCTTCTTGAAACTGAACTTTATTACCCTAGGCTCAATGCCGACCACTTTCACCCTGTCGTGGGGCAGTAGAATGTGTCTGGGCTCTATCCGGAAAGTGCGCCTTCCCAGTTTCGCAAGTGAAATGTCAAGCTCCGCCCGCACATTATGGGGCCCAAGCACACTGGCGTCTTTCCTAAGCCCCCTCAGCCTCACCTTTACCACCGGATCCAGGGGTGATACAAGCTCCAAGTCCGGCGGCTTGTTTTTCACTTCCAGCGGGAGGGTCAGGGTTACCTCAAAGTTTTGCTGCCCTGCCAGCAGGAGCCAAAATATACTCACAAAGATCACGGCCCCTGCCTTTGCGCCAAGTCTCTTGCGGAATGCGTCAGAGAGCTTTTGCTTCCAGGTCTCGGTGAGGGGCTTGGGAGGCCTCAGCCCCATCCTTATCAGCTCTGCCAATTGGGGAGCGGAGGGCACTTCCTGAAGCTCGCCCCGCCTAGCGATTGATACCTCTCCTCTTTCCTCCGAGACCACCACCACCCAGGCATCGCAGCTCTCTGTGAGTCCGAGGGCCGCCCTGTGCCTTGTTCCCCACTGGCCTGGCAGCTCTTCCTTGGAAGTCAAGGGAAGATAACACGCCGCCCTCACTATTTTTCCCTCCCGAATAATAACCGCCCCGTCATGAAGGGGCGAACCCTTCTGAAAAATGCTCAGAAGAATCCCGGTAGTTGGCTCTGCTTGGATAGGTTCTCCGTCGGTGAGCCATTCATCCACCTTGTCATCCCGCTCCAGCACTATAAGGGCCCCCACCTTTTTTCTGGCCATCTCCATTACTGCCTCGGCCAGCTTGTCTATCCACTCCTGATTTCCGTTTGGGTTCCTGACCCTGCTGATCTTGAGCGGATTGACCCTTTCGAGCACCTGTCGAATTTCCGACTGGAACACTATTATTAGAAGCACTACTAGGACCGGGAGCAGGATTCCAAACACCCAAGTGGTTAGAAATAAACCCCAGAATTTAGCTACCGTGAATATAACGCTCATAACACCAAGGCCAACCATGGCCTTGAATGCCTTTGTCCCCCAGAACCACACATACAGATGATAGGCCAATACGGAGAGCAGAAGGATGTCAACGATATCCTGGATGCGAAGGTTTGAGATGAGAGAGGAAAATTGCATTTCAAAACCAATCTCCCCGGCCCTATATTAGCTCTCAGCATGGGGAGCGTAAAGCAAAAACAAGTTATCTTTCCAAGTTATCAAACAATTAAGGCCCCATAAGGATTGGGGCCTAGGATTCAACAGGCTTTTCGGGAAACTTACTGAGGAGAAATCTCATTATTAAGGATCTCTATTCCCACCAGATAATGTCCTTTGAATGGACCATCCTCATTTTTGGTGATATGCCTTATTGCGGTTAACTTGGACTCAGGAGAGGACCATGAGCAGCCCGAATAATATTTCATTTTCAGGGTGTCTCCTACCTTTATCCTTCTCAGGAGATTTGAGTCCTCCCTTACCAGAAGGCACATGGACTTTGAGGCTATGTTCCATATCTTGAACTGGTAAGGAATCGCCAGGTCGTCAACTGCCACTTCCACACAGTGATATTCTTCAGGTTTGTGTCTGGGCTCTGCCCTACGCTCCTCCTCGGTGTTTACGGGTGTTTCTTGGACTCCGGTTTTCATGGCAGACCTCTACCTTTTTATATGTTAAAAGAGTCAAAACCGCACAGCTTTTTTGCAAGTTTGATGCCAGGGCGTTTGGCTCCAAGTGCTGACCTCCTCCTTCTCTAAGCTGGGGCCTTAAAGGCCCTTTCAAGAATGTGAATAATCGGCTGGGCCCGGCGCACGTGGACCACTTAATATTGATTCTGGTTTATCGTAATTTCGTCAAGATCTTGACAACTTGATATATTATTCTGCACACTCTTTTCCTTTTTGAGTATCATGTTGCCCAGGCCCTTTACATCGGTAGTTATTGTGCTCCAGGGGGGCAAGTCATGGTCAAGATCATCTTCAAGCGAAGGGTAGCCAATAGGGAAAAAGGTAAGGCGGGAGCGCAAACAGAGGGCAGGGATCCAAGACCTCAT
>JAMOVZ010000123.1 GCA_027061865.1 Desulfobacterales bacterium | reverse complement strand
CCTCTTATAAGGAGATGACGGTGCTTTTGGCTGCAAGCTCGAAGAGAGTGGTGGCAGGAGCCAGCTCAAACCCCTCTTGCAAGTCTTCCTTGGAGATCTGCCTTGCCTGGGCACAAGGTGCGCAAGCGTAAATCGGGACCTCGAATTCCTGGAGGTAAGCAATCATGTCATCTGCCTTGTCTCCTGTTGGCGCCTGAAGGTTATCTGTAATGCCTTTCCTTGCCAGATAAACGCCTTCATCAAGCAGGAATACGGCCGCATTTTTTCCCATCCTGTGGGCCACTTGGGCCAAATGAAAGGCACGTACTGCCCGGTTCGGGTTGTTGGTGCCGCAGGAAAGAGTGATTAGGACATTATTTTCCCTGGCATCGGCGGACTGGTTCATCAGTTTACACCTCCTTAAGTTATTTTTCTTTAAAGACAGGCGTCTTTTACATTCTCAAGAATTTCAAAGAAAAGCTTGCAAAGCAGTTTTAAGGCTTACTGCCGGCCGATGGACGGAGAGTTGGTCAAGTAAGGGGAGCAAGTTGCCGTCCCTTTCCCCTGGGCATTTGGGCATTTGCGAGGGGAAAGGGATGGCTTCGAAAACCGGTTAATATGTAAATACGGCTTTAGCCTTAATGGCCATGTCAATCAATTGACCGGCAGCCGTTAACTCAGCCTCTTCTATAAGGTCAGATTCCTGAATATTTCTTTCTTTAATGCAAGGGACGCACACCTTCAACTTGCCGCCAAGCTCGAGGAAATCTGACAATAATTTCGGAAAGGGGTTAAAACCGCCAGGAGAAGGCATGTGGTCCACGAACCCCTTTTTTGCAAGATAAACGGCGTCACCCTGAAGCACTATATCGGCTCCAACATCCATGGCCAATGCGGCCGCCCCCATAACAAACGGAATCGCTGCCACTTCCAGGTTGTCAATGGAGTGAGTACAAACAAGCATAACCCTTTCTTCTGCCATGATCCTTCTCTCCTTTCTATATTCTTTAGGTGCTTTACTTTTACTTTGCTGAGCTGGCTCGTTCTCTCACCTTCATCAGATAGATAATCATGGGCCGGTAAAGTTGATGGGCCCATTTTGCAAATGGCACCTCGAGAACCAGCATGGGAACTGCAATCATCAAGTGGATGACATATATATAGTAAGTTGACAAAGGCATCTCCAGCAGACGGGTAACATGAATAAGGATGCCTGTGAATGTAGTCAGCCACAGCAGGATCAAAAAGATCCAGTCCGTAGAATGAGAATGCTTGTAAGCGGTTTCATCTTTTTTTAATCTCCTGATCATGGCATATGTCACACCATAGAGGATTGCAAATGTTCCATAGTAGCCTAGGAGCCTGATAGGATGCCAAATCGGATAGATTTCATCCCTTTGAAACCAGCGTATTCCCACAACTACCAAGAGGAAAATAGTGGAATAACCTGTCATTATCAGGAGGTGCACTACCCATTGGATCATTTTTTCCTTTTTTTGGCACAGTCCGAATTTTTTCTGGGTCACAAAGTTCAGGATAAATTCTTTAGCTTCGGCTATATAGAATTTGGCAGGAAACCCTTTTAGGAGTTTGTGTCTGCGCCGCCTTGCAGCTTCAGGATCTTCGCCCGGCAAAGGCTTTGTCATTACTGCGCCAAACATCCTATACGCATTGGTCAAGAGGAAAAAGGAAAGGATTGCAGCCATGATTAGGTCCAGAATCTCAATGACGCGGTTGGGGGCAAACACGTTGAGTGCCACGCGGTCTGTAAGCATGGGGCCGTGGAAAAAGTAGAATCCCAATCCAACCAGTCCGCCCACGATGAGTATTGCGATTATCTCGAATGCCTTTGATGTGTAGAAGAGCCGGGACAGACCCGTCCAATCGTAAAGGGAGGTCAAATAGCGCCTCAGACCCATCATCACTTCACCAGGGTCAGCGTCCCTTGGGCATGTCTCGCTGCAGTCACCGCAGTAGTAGCAGAGCCATGGTTCAGGGCTCTGCATCAGCTTGTCCTTGTCTCCAAGCTGCAAGTACCGGATCACCTTTCTAGGGAAAGGCACCGACTCGGTGGACAGATTGCACACTGCTGTACAATTGCCGCAGTTGAAGCAAGTGGACGCACTCGTTACACCAAACTCTTCCAAGCTTTTCACCAATTCAGGGTTTACCCTAGATGCCATGGCCTATCTCCACCTCAAAGATTTTTTAAGGGTTATGTTCCCTTGCTGACAAGTTGATACTTGAAATAAGACCCGTCCTTGTCACCTTCTTCTACCAAACCGTATTTTTTGAGAGAGATGACGTACCACATTACTTCCCAGGTGGGGACATCAATGGCCTGGGAGATTTCTGGAACTGTTTTTGGAGCATCGCTAAGCTGCTCTTTTATCATTTTTACGAGACGATTTTGCTCCTTTATCATCTCCTTGGCCTTTTGTATGTGCTCCTTCCTTTCTTCGCGGAGCCTCTTCAATTTGGCTTTGTCATCTGATGCCATTATCTCCTCCCAATGCTTTTGACTGGATAAAGGGGGCTTATTTTACATGCTAACTATAGCATCCACCATGGCTTCGTACTGTTGGAGTGTCCATCCGTTTACATCTATGGCATTTTCAGGACACGAACCTACGCATATACCACAACCCGTGCACAGGGCTGAGACCACCTGGGCCACAGTGGCCTTTTTACCCTTTACTTCAAGCTCCGTCATCTTTATAGCACCCTCAATGGGACAAGCCTGTACGCATAGCTCACATCCAGTGCATTTCTCCACGTTCACTTCTGCAACAAAAGGATCCAATTCCACGTAACCCCGCGAAAGCAGATTGGAGGCCTTGGCAGAAGCGGCCTGGGCTGATGCGCAAGCCTCTCCTATATCCATTGGGGCCTGGCAAGTCCCGGCCAGCAGCATGCCAAGATTAGCTAGTTCGACAGGTCTTAGTTTTGGATGAACTTCTAGGAGAAAACGATCAGCCCCTACCGGCAATTTCATCATTTCGACCAAGTCGGACAAATCATTTGGTTTTACACCCACGGCCAGAACCACCAGGTCAACTTCTGCCATTATTTCCTCTCCAAAGGTAAGCGTATCTGAAACAGTTACCTTCAGGGGATAGTCCGAATTAGTGTAATCCATTGCCTTGACCTGAGGAGAGGCTTCTGGC
>JAMOVZ010000122.1 GCA_027061865.1 Desulfobacterales bacterium | reverse complement strand
GGGGGCAACCATAATCTTTGCAACCCATGACGAGACGCTATTTAAGAACACCCACAGACGCGTGCTTTACATTAAAGACGGCAAGATAGAGGAACGCTAATATGCCACTTGGAATAATTTTTAAACGGGCATTTCGAGACATCAGGCAGAATCTGGTCACACACCTCATGACCACCATTGTAGTGGCCCTTACATGTCTGGTTTTTATCTTCTTTAGCATCTTTTCCCTGAATCTTCAGAGAATTGCAGACCGTTTTGGCAGAGAACTGGCCATTGTGGTTTACCTGAAAAAGGATATCCCTCAAAACAAAATTCCCTCTCTCTATCAGAAGATTACGTCCATGAAGGAAGTAGAAAAGGTAAAGTTTATCTCTTCTGAAGAGGCATTTAAAAGGCTTGAAAACTATTTCAAGGATGAAAAAGAGGTCCTTGAAGGCGTGGACCCCCTGTTCCTGCCCCCCTCCTTTGAGATACAGATCAACAGGGCCGTCTACAATCCCAGCCGCGTAAGGGCAATGGCCAAGGAGCTTGCCCAGTGGCCAGAGGTGCAAAAGGTCCAGTATGGAAAGGAATGGGTGGACAGGCTCGAGTCCTTCTCGGAAGCCGTTCGTGCCGCAGTGATCGCAAGCGCAGTGCTGCTTTTGGTAACTGCCGCCTTTGTGGTGTCAAATACCATAAAGCTCACTGTTTATGCACGGCAGGATGAAATTGAGATTATGCGGCTGGTCGGGGCCACAAATGGGTTTATCCAGGGGCCTTTTCTTCTCGCATCCTTTATTCAAGGGGTAACGGGCTCCCTTGTCGCCCTGATTGTTGGGCTTTTTTGCTACAAGTATGTATATGGCATCATTGGTCAGACCGAGCTTATAAAAAGCTTGGATCTTCAATATCTGCCGCCTTCATACATGGCTGTGATAGTTTTGGTCAGTGGCTTTTTCTGCATGATTGGGACCGCCATGGCCCTTAGGAGGTTTTTGAAGCTGTGATAAAAAATAGGCTCTGGATGGCAATAGCCACAGTGTTTCTGCTGGTTATTACACTAATTGGCCCATTAGGGGCTGGTGCAAATATAATTCAGGAGGAACTGACGACGCGTCAGAAGAAACTGTCCTCCATTGAAAAGTCTCTTAAACGCAAGAAAAGGGCAGTGCGAAAGCTCAAGAAGGAGCAGAGGGACGTCCTTGCTGACATTCAGGAGCTGGATAGAAAGATTGCCCTTCAGTGGCAAAGCCTGCAACAGGCCAAGAAAGACTGGACCGATGCAGAACTTCAGCTTGATCGTACGAGAAACGAGCTTGAACAGATGCGGCGCAGGGCCGCCGCCCTAAAAAACAATATTGAGGTACGCCTTAATGCCTATCGTCAGATGGGGGAGATAGGAGTGCTCAACATCCTCCTTGCTGCCGACTCCATTCCCAATCTTCTGGCTAGGCAAGAGTATCTTAAGATGATAGTAAATAACGACCAGGCCAAACGCAGAGAATATGCCTCCTTATTAAAGAATCTGACCCAAAAAGAGAAGGAATTAAAGGATCGTCAAATACTTCTAAAGGCAGTTTCTTCAAGGCTTGAAAAGGAAGCCCTTCTTCTTGAGGAGAGAAAGGCGGAAAAGGAGCGGTATCTTGAATCTATTAAGAAAAAGAGGTCAAGATATCGGCGCATGATAAGTCAGCTGGAGCGGGCCCGTCGGCGCCTTACAAAGGTTGTAGAGGAGCTGACCATAAAGGCCCGGGCAACGAGTAAGGCCCTTGAGCCCGTGACCCAAGAGAATCAGTTTCAATTCAGGGCTCAGAAGGGGAGGCTCAATTTGCCTGTTCCAGGAAGGGTAATTATCTTCAGCAAGAAACGTACAAAGGGAATTGCCGTGGAGTGCCCCTGGGGCACAGAGATTAGGGCCATTTTTGATGGCAGGGTTGTTTTTAACGATTCTCTTCCTGGATATGGACGTGTTTTTATTGTAGATCATGGCAATGGTTATATGAGTCTCATAGCCCAGGGGCAGAGCTTTAAGAAAAAGGTTGGGGATGAGGTGGCAGAAGGAGAGGTTGTTGGCCTGTCCGGCGGAGGGCCGTGGGTTTCAGAAGGGGTTTATGTCGAGATAAGGCACAATGGTAGGCCCCTTACGGCTAGGTACTGGTTTGATCTTAGAGGTATTGAAATAGTGCACAGATAGAGTAAATAGTAATGCGTTCAATTGATCACAGAAATTATCTGGTCACCCGTTCATAATGGAGTAGAAAATGAAGTTAAAGAGCTCAAGTATCCTTTTATACCTTTTTTTCAGTCTTATGGTAATTGGCGTTACAGCCGTTGCCATATACATAAACCCAGCCAACCTTGCCGTAGCCAAGGATGATGAAAACACCACATACCATCAACTTAAACTCTTTTCCCAGGTGCTTGATCTTGTAGAGCGAGATTATGTCGAACCTGTAAAACCCAAAAAGCTTATCTATGGGGCCATTCAGGGCATGTTAAGCTCCCTTGATCCTCATTCTGCCTTTATGAAGCCAGAGGATTTTAAAGAGCTTCAAGTGGAAACCAAGGGGAAATTCACAGGAATTGGCATTGAGATAACCATAAAGGATGGTGTCTTGACAGTGGTTTCTCCAATTGAGGGCACCCCTGCCTTCAAGGCTGGTATTCAGGCCAATGACAAGATTTTAAAGATAAATGGAAAGAGCACCAAAAACATGACCCTTATCCAGGCAGTTAAGCTCCTGCGGGGTCCAAAGGGAACCACAGTAACCATATCCATTTATCGAAGTGGCTGGAACAAGCTCAAGGACATAAAGCTTGTAAGGGATGTAATCCCCATTAAGAGTATTCGGGCAAAGAGCCTTGAGGATGGTTACGGCTACATCCGCATTACCAATTTCCAATCCAAGACAGAACGGGAACTCCAGAAGGCCCTGAGAAAGCTTGAAGGCAAAAAGGGTCTCAAGGGGTTGATTCTTGATTTGAGAAATAATCCAGGGGGGCTGCTGGATCAGGCAGTGGCCGTTAGTGATGAATTTTTAGAATCTGGGCTCATTGTCTACACAGATGGCCGTCTGGAGGATTCCAAAATGAAGTTCTACGCAAAGCCCAACAGGGTTCATCATAAATACCCGCTGGTTGTCCTAGTTAATGGCGGCAGTGCAAGCGCTTCA
>JAMOVZ010000121.1 GCA_027061865.1 Desulfobacterales bacterium | reverse complement strand
CCACGATCCTGTTAAGATTCTTTTCCCTGATTATCTGAGCTATCTTGTCTTGACTGTCCTGCGAGCAGGCATACATGTTATCTTCAACATATTCAACATAAGGAAGGCCCTTTGCGTAGTCCCGGACCGCTTGCACATCGACCACACCTGCGATGTTGATACCGCAATGGCATACAAACACACCTATCCTTGGCGGCTCGCCAACCGTTCTCCTCATTGCCAGCTCTCCGTCCACAGGGGCATTCGCTTCCAAATCACGGACAACAGGAAGACTTGCGGCGGCAGCGGCAGCACTTGCCTCCATCACTGATTGAGGTATGTCCTTGGGGCTCTGAAAGGCGCCGCACACATATATGCCTGGCCTTGAAGAATTTACAGGCTTAAAACTGCTTGTCACAGGGAAACCGCTGGAATCCGTTTTCAAATCCAGCCTTGAGGCAAATTCGACTGTTCGGGGAGAACACTCGAGGCCAACAGAAAGCACTACCAGATCAAACTCCTCCTCTCTCTTATGACCGGAAGGGTCAACATAGGAAAGCCGCAGGGTGTGGCCGTCTTCGCCGGGCTCCACTGAGGATATGCGTGACTTGACAAAGCGGACGCCATACTCCTCTCGAGCACGCTCATAGTAACGCTCGAAATCTTTCCCGTGGGTACGTATGTCAATATAGAATATGGCCGTGTCCAGGCCCCGGATGTGTTCTTTGGCTACCACGGCCTCCTTTATCGCATAGGTACAGCAAACAGCAGAACAATAGGGCCCTGCCCCTGAATGGAGATCACGCGATCCTACACATTGAAGCCATGCTATCTTTTGAACATTTCCTCCATCGGAAGGCCGTACCACATGACCCCGGTAGGGGCCCGAAGCGCTCAGCATCCGCTCGAATTCCAAACTCGTAAGGATATTGGCATGGCTCTGGTAGCCATAAGTATCATAGCGGGAGGGATCATAAGGCTCAAAACCCAAGGCAAGAACAATGGAACCCACTTTTAGGTTGAATTCTCTTTCCTTCTGTTGAAACTCTATTGCCTTTGCGGGGCAGACTTTCTCGCACGCCCGGCATTTGCCCTTTTGGAAATAGATGCAGTGGTCTTTATCAATGGCATACTTCAGAGGAACTGCCTGTTCGTATCTAACATAAATGGCCTTCCGCTTTGAGAGCCCAGCATTAAATTCATCTTTCACCTTGCGGGGGCACTTCTTGGCACAAAGCCCGCAAGCGATGCACCTTTCCATGTTAACGTAACGGGGATACTGGATCACCTTGGCTTCAAAATCGCCCTTCCCGCCCCTTACCTCTTGAACTTCCGCCAGTGTCAGTAACTCTATGTTTGGATGCCGGCCGACCTCGACCAGTTTAGGAGAGACTATTCACATGGCACAATCATTTGTGGGAAATGTCTTGTCAAGCTGCGACATACATCCGCCGATGGAAGGAGTCCTTTCCACTAGGTACACATGATGGCCAGAATCGGCCAGGTCCAGGGAAGCCTGCATTCCGGCAATGCCACCCCCGATAACCATCACACAGTTAGTCTTACCCTCTATCATAACCATGACTCCTATGAACTGAAATATTCAATTACCCTCTGAATAGAGATCTGATTCTCATCTATTCTTAATTCCAAAGGATTCAAACCTAGGCTTAATCCCAAAAGCTGTGGGAAAAGTATGCAAGGGAGAGGTGAAACCTTATCTTCCTGAACAATGTGGTGTTGGACGGTGTCGAACTGAATTTGGCAATAGGTACAGGAAACGCACAAATAATGGGCCTGCGCTTTTTTTGCATTTTCCAGCTTTTTTATGGTCAGGTTCACAGATAGTGATTTGTTTTTCTCCCACAGCGGATTTCCACAGCACTGCAACTTCAGGCCCCAAGGGACACTCTTCGCCCCCGTTACCTCAACCAGACGATCAAACTTAACAGGGTTGACCGGATCATCGAACCCAGTGAGCGAAGCAGGTCTCAAGGCATGACAGCCATAATGGGTAGCAATGTTCAATCCACTAAACGGCCTTGTGACCCGATCACGAATCTTGTCAACTCCCATATCATCATAAAGGACACTTAGGATATGTTTCACTTCCACCCCGTCTTCATAAGCCAAACTTTCTTGGCCCAGCCAATCTTTGATCTCTTCCCTCAGTGACGTGTTTTCATTTATAAGCCTTGCAGCCTTCTTGAGCGTACCGTAACAGCACTTGCACGGGGTAAGTATATCAAGGCCTTTTTGGGCCGCCCTTGCAAGGTTTCTTGCAGCAGACAACAGGAAAGAACTGCGGTCCAGGTGACTCACAGGATATCCGCAACAATTGAATTCGACATCAATGAGTTTTATCCCTAAAGCATTACACACCGCACGGGTTGAAACCTCGTACTGAGGAACAAAATAGGGAATCTTACAGCCCTTAAAAAAGGCAAATTCCATGGCTCTTAACCCCTTCCATTGCCTAAGTTTGTCCTAAGGCCCTGATAGGCCAGATTCCGCAACCCGTAAAGCACATCTGCCACGGGCACACTCTGGGGACACTGCTCCTGGCACAAATAGCACGTCAGGCAATCCCAAGGCATGCGGGAAGATAAGGCTTGTTCCACCAATTCCAATCCCAGTGTGTACATGATCTGGTGGGGCAGGAGGCCAAGCACTTCTCCGGGTTTTTCGAAATCAGCAACCACAGGGCAAACATTGGTACATGTCTGGCACCCGAAGCATGCAGAGAAATCTGAGCTATCCATGGCCAAAAGGGAATCCTGACCATATTCTCTTGCGCCAAGCGCCAGTATCTCTTTGGCCTTGCGTTTCTTTTCAAATTCACGGACAGTGGTTTCCCTAGCCCAAATGTAAGGGGAATCGTAATCCCGCTTTGCCAGGTCCTCTTTGATGCAGAACCATAAATCTTGAAGGTCAATACCAACAGGACACACGTCTGTGCAACGATAGCAACTAGTGCAGATATGGGCACCTTCTCGGAGATACCTGAGCTCTGCCTCACTTAGGCGGTTACCTCTCGCCAGGGATTTCAGTCCAACCAATTTCTCAGAAGGCAAGATAAATTTGTTTCTTAGGATGGAAAAACTCGGCCACACGGAGCAATGTTGAGTGCAAATTGCGCAGTGGGTACAGGCATCAAGCTCCATTGCCCTCCGAGTGGTCTT
>JAMOVZ010000120.1 GCA_027061865.1 Desulfobacterales bacterium | reverse complement strand
CATATTCCTTCAGCTTACTTAGAAAAGCCGAAAACCGTTCCTGGGATCTGAATAAGACTGCTTTCAAGGGTTATGTCCTCATGTAAAGTCAAAGTTAAGATTAGAGTGTCTATTGTGGTTGTAAATAGCTTGGGGCCAGGGTTATACACATTAGAAAACATGGAGGCTGGGAGGCCAGAAGGCTAGGAAGCTGGAAGGCTGGCACGCCAGCATGCCGGAAAGCTTAGCTGCTAGTCGGCCAGCCAGCGATGCCCGCCTGGAACTATCTGTTATTTTCGGACTGGCGTCCATGTCACCGCCTGTTTTTTCTTTAAGAAATCGATAACACCCATCATAGCTGCTAGGTTTACTAGAGTAAAATAATAAGGGATCGTAAGAATGCGCGATTTTATGCCGAGATGTTCTGTAATCCATCCAAAGCCTGCTCCCATAAAAAACAACATATAAAGCACAAGCAAGAACCTGAACGCTCTAAGGCCAGAGTATGATAAGCAAATCGTGCTCAGGAGATTTATGAGTATTAGGGGGCCTACCAACCACCTTACTATTTTGTGCAAAAATATTTGAAAGGAGAGGAGTAGATGCCTGAAAGGATTTAGAAGTCTAGGATAGTTGGCCAATCCCACAAGTCCACGGACTGTAATTCGGCGCCTCGTCTTGAACTCCTGTGTTGACTCGTAAGTAGGATCTTCAAAAACGAGTGCTTCAGGCTCTAAAATGACCTTTTTCCCCTGCTCGAGGACGAGCAAAGGCGTCAAAAGGTCACTAATTATATGACTCTCCAAAGGGAGATAGTATTCACGCTTCACAGCATAGAGAGGTCCGTCTACTCCAATGAGGGAGCCTAGCCTCGATTCCAGCTCGCGTAGTTTTGACTCGTATCTCCAATATATACCTTGGCTCTTAGTGGTGAGATTGCGGTCGAGATCCATAAACAGCATTTTTCCACCAACGCATCCTATTCTTGGGTCAGCGAAGTCTCTTACAATTTTCTTGAGCGAATCAGGACTCAGGAAAGAGGCGGCGTCAGTGAAAACCAGAATTTCTCCTTTGGATTCTTTTACTAAATCGTTTTGAACGGCAGTTTTCCCGCGATTTTGTTTGAAGTCAAAGAACCGGATCTTGTTATTGCTCAAATTCGACATTATCTCTGAAGTCTTGTCAGTTGATCCGTCAGAGCCTACAAGGATCTCCATCTTGTCTTGGGGATATTCCAGCTCCAATGTATTTCTTACCTTTTTCTCAATGCTGTTTTCTTCATTATAAGCCGGAATTATGACCGAAACCTGGGGGAAAATTTCTTTCCTTTTTGGAGAAAAGGGAAACATTTTGCCTATTAGCCATATAACTAAAGGGTATAGAAAATACGAAGAGGCTACCAAGAGTATCGAGAGCCAGAATATTATGAAAAGAAAAGAGTGCATGATTGTGAGCTAGGCCCGCCAAAAAGATGGCGGGTAAAGCTGCGAGGCAGCGGGGCAGCGAGACCTCCCGTAGGGCGGGAGGCGCAAGGGTAAAGGCACACCTAAAGAATTCAGAAGATAGAAGCTAGGAGGCACACCTTTAATTTTGAGTTATGAATGTTTAATTTTGAGTGAGACATTGCTGGGAAGCTGGGATGCTGGAAAGCTAGAAAGCTAGGATGCCGGGAAAGTGAACCCCTAGAATGCTTGGCG
>JAMOVZ010000119.1 GCA_027061865.1 Desulfobacterales bacterium | reverse complement strand
AAGGGGAGCTTGCCTACGACAAGCTGGTCTTGGCTACCGGCAGCAAACCAAAGCTGCCCCCCCTTGAAGGCCTCCAACTAAAAGGGGTACACACGGTTTCAAACCTGAGGGATGCGGTTGAGATAAAGGATCAAATCTCAAGGGGCAATGTGGGCTCAGCGGTAATCATTGGTGCTGGGGCCATTGGGTTGGAAATGGCTGAGGCGATGACAGACCTATGGGGCATTGAGACCACCGTTGTCGAGATTGCTGGCCAGATCTTGCCAGGCCTCATAAACAAGAACTTGGCATCCATGGCACAAAGGCACATGGAACAAAATGGCGTCCGGTTTCATCTCTCCACAAAGGTATTGAGGCTTGAGGGGGGTGAGCGCGTAGAAAAGGCAATTACTGAAAACGGGACACTGAATGCTGATTTGGTGATAATCGCCACCGGGGTTGCCCCCAACGATGAGCTTGCAAGGCAAGCAGGGCTCGATGTGGCCCCTCAAGGGGGCATCGTGGTAAACGAATACATGCAAACCTCAGATCCCCACATATATGCCGGCGGAGACTGCGTGCTCATCAAGAACCTCATCACTGGAAAACCTTTCTATCATCCATCAGGGGCGCTTGCCAACCGCCAAGGCCGCGTTATTGGCACTAACCTGGCAGGTGGAAACGCCAAGTTTGAGGGTGCGGTTGGGACCTTTATAATCAAGCTTTTTGATATATCCATGGGCGGTGTGGGGCTCTCCCTTGCTCAGGCCAAAGAGGAGGGCCTTAATGCCATTAGCGCCCTGGTGGTTCAATTTGACCGGGCGCACTTCTACCCTGACAAGGATCTCATGTACCTTGAGCTTATAGTTGATCAGGAAACGAGGCGTGTGCTTGGAATGCAGGGACTGGGCAACAAGGGAGACGGGATGTTTGCAAGGCTTTGTTCTGTTTCGCCTATCCTTAAATATTCTCCCACAGTAGAAGAGCTCGGGAACCTGGAACTCCCCTATTCGCCCCCGTTTTCAGCCGCGATGGACATAGTAAATGCCCTTGGCAATACCGCTGAAAATATCCTGGATCAAAGGGCCAGGGTTGTGGATCCGGATGAATTCATCAGGTGGTGGGATGATCGTGAAAAGGGCGGCACCTGTTTCTTGGATTGTCGCGGGTGGGGAAACGCTCAGCCTTATGTGGAAAAGTTCCCAGAGTTTTGGAAGCACATACCCCAAGACGAGTTACGCAAGCGCCTGGAGGAAGTGCCCCGCAACAAGCCCATAGCCCTCATTTGCAATACAGGTGTGCGCTCCTATGAAGCCCAGATAACCTTGAAGCAGGCAGGCATAAACAATACGTTTAATCTCCAGGGGGGGATGGCTGCAGTTAAGAAACTAGGACTCGATCCTGTAGAAGAGTCATAGTTTTCCGCCGCTTTCCTCTCCTTGTCCAAACCTCCTGAGAGAAAAGTTGCCAGCACAAATAAACAAAAGAATGAAGCAGGGATATGAGCTTAGCAAAGAAAGCAAGAAACATTTTGTCACAGGCATGTTCTCTGGCATCGCCTCCCGCTATGATTTGGTCAATTCCATTACCAGCCTGTGCCTGGATCGCTATTGGCGGTCAAGGACTGTGCAGACACTCGGACTTGAAGCAGGGCGCACGGTCTTGGACCTTTGTGCCGGCACCCTTCCCCTTGCTGTACAGGCATTGCGCTCAGGCGCATCCAGGGTGGTAGCCCTGGACATAAGCGCCCATATGTTGAGGGCAGGAATGGTTGGAGCCTCCAAATGGAAAGACAGGATTCACCCGATTTGTGGAGACAGTGAAGTGCTTCCCTTGAGAGACCAGGGTGTAGATGGGATAGTTATAGCCTTTGGCATCAGGAATCTCTCTAATCTTTCAAAGGCATTTTCAGAGATGTATCGGGTGCTCAAACCAGGAGGCAGGCTTGCGATAGCAGAATTTTCTCGGCCTGACCATGCAGTTATTTCAAAATGTTATCCGCTATATCTAAAGTATTTTCTCGTTCCTATGGGCGCCCTGCTTACAGGGGATCGAGCCGCCTACCAATATTTGGTCGACAGCATCTATAAGTTTCCTGAACCTTCTGAGATTTGCGGCCTGATGCGTAAAAGAGGATTTACCCAGGTAGAGGCCCGCTCCCTTACATATGGGCTGGTCACCCTTTATAATGCCAGCAAACCCCTTTACAATCCATAGCTACTGTGATATCGCCACCCGTGCCCCGGGGTTACAAAGCCCTGCACCCAGAGAGGCGGGCAGAGGCCAGCCTTGAAAAGGGAAGTGCAATATCTGAGCAATTGGAAAGGAGAGGATCTGAAACATGGATATCCCCTTTATCCTTGAAAAGGCCTTGAGTCTTTATGGGGACAAAGAGGCAATAGTGTCCGGTGAAAAAAGGTTCACCTATGCCGAGTTTGCTGAACGCTGCTTCCGGCTTGCGAGAGCCTTGAAAAACTCTGGCATTAAAAAGGGAGACTGCGTAGCCATCCTGCACCAAAACAGCCATGAATTTCTTGAGGCCTATTTTGCCGCAGCCCTTCTTGGCGCCATTCTCAATCCCCTTAATTTCCGGCTTTCGGCCCGAGAGATTTGTTATATCCTGAACGATTCAGGTGCTGCCCACATGATTTCTGCCCCCCGTTTTGTATCCCTGGTGGAAGAAGTCGAAAAACAGGGAGCAAGCCTCCAGAGCGTCCTCTTTACCGGCAATGGCGCTCCTGAGCGCCTCCCGGGCTCTTCTCTTTATGAAGAAGCCCTCGCGGCGGAAGAGCCAAGCCCCCTTGAGCCATCTGGCGCGCGCGACGACGATGTGGCCCACCTTTATTATACCAGCGGAACCACAGGCCTTCCCAAAGGTGTGCCCCTCACCCACAGGAATGTGGTTTTTCATGCCTTGGCCGCCATCGCAGAGCTTCACCTTACAGATTCAGATGTATGGATCCATGTGGCCCCCCTCTTCCACTTGGCCGATGCCTGGGCCACCTTTGCCATCACATGGGTTGGGGGAAGGCATGTGACAGTGGGAGACTTCGTGCCTGAAGATGTCCTATCCACCATGGAAAAGGAGAAGGTCACCATAACCAACATGATCCCCACCATGCTTAACATGCTTGTGAATACCCCAGGGGTTGAATCCTACGACTTCTCTTCCCTTAGGGTAATGTTGAGTGGCGGGGCCCCCATT
>JAMOVZ010000118.1 GCA_027061865.1 Desulfobacterales bacterium | reverse complement strand
ATTTAAGGACCTCTTGGCTGTGGGAGAAGATCAGGGTTCAAGGAGGTGCTTACGGGGCATTTTCCCTTTTTGACCGCTACTCCGGGGTCATGAGCCTTGTCTCATACAGGGATCCAAATCTGGAGGCCACTGTTGAGGCATTTGACCAGGCAGGCGCATATCTCAAGCACTTGGAGGTAAGCCCTGATGAGCTCCGAAAGGCCATAATCGGCACCATAGGCGATTTAGACGCCCATATGCTGCCGGATGCAAAGGGGCGGGCCTCCATGCTAAGGTATTTGTGCGGGGATGACGATGAGGTTAGGCAGATCATGCGCGAGCAGGTCCTAAGCACTGAACCCCAACATTTCAAGGCCTTTGGCCAGGCATTGGAGGCAATGGCCCAACAGGGAATTGTAAAAGTATTGGGTTCGCCTGAGGCAATAGGGGAGGCCAACAAAAAGCGCCCCGGCTGGCTAAAAGTGCTAAAGGTATTGTGAAAGGAGATCAGTAGGCATGGCAGGCAAGTTTCAAGTAAGATTCATGCCTGATAACCGCTCAGCGATTGTGGAAGAGGGAACCTCCCTTGCTGAGGCGGCCAGGCAGGCAGACGTATTTGTAAAAAACCTCTGTGGTGGAGAGGGGGTCTGCGGGCAGTGTCGGGTAAAGATCCTCTCGGGTCGCGTGGATGCGGATGACCAATCCCAGGCCTTTTTCTCTCAGGAAGAGCTGGATGCGGGCTATGTACTTGCTTGCCAGACCGAGGTGCACCAAGACCTGGAAGTCCTCATCCCCCCTGAAACCAGGATGGAAGACGCCAAGATCATGGTATCGGAGGCTGAGGAAGGGGCAGAAGGCCTTCAGACCGTTCCGATCGTGCGGAAGATATACATGGAGCTGCCTTCCCCCACCATGGATGATAACATATCAGATATAGCAAGGGTTTCCAGGGAGTTAAGGAAAAGGCTGGGATGGCACAGTTACGAGATCTCGCTTTCTTGCCTAAGGAGGCTTTCAGAAAAGCTGAGGGAGGCTGAATTCAAGGTCACGGCCTCCATCGCAAAGGACAAAAACCGCTACAAGATCCTCAGGATAGATCAGGGTGACACTTCACATGAAACTTATGGGCTGGCAGTGGATGTGGGCACCACCACTGTGGTGGCCCAGTTGGTGGAGATGGGCTCTGGCAGGGTGCTGGGAGTGGCGGGAAGGCCTAATCAGCAGGCAAGTTTTGGTGAAGACGTGATCTCCCGAACCATTTACGCCTGCAAGGAAGGCGGCCTCCAAGCGGTCCACGAGGCGGTGATCAAAGATATAAACGAGCTGATCGGGCAGCTCACATCTGAGAAAGGAATCTCACCCCAAGACATAATCGCCATAGTTGCTGCAGGAAATACGACCATGAGCCATCTATTGCTGGGGCTTCTGCCTTGTTCCATCAGGCTGGAGCCCTACGTGCCCACTGCCGATGTGTATCCCCAGATATTTGCCAGAGAGATCGGCATCCAGATAAATTCCGAAGGCATCCTGGAGACCCTCCCCAGTGTGTCCTCCTATGTGGGTGGAGACATAGTGGCAGGGGTGTTGGCCTGCGGTATTTCAGAGAGCCCCCATGTCCAAGCCCTTATAGACATCGGAACTAACGGAGAGATAGCCATCGGCAACCTGGACTGGCTGGTATGCTGTTCTGCATCTGCAGGGCCTGCCTTTGAGGGCGGTGGCACCAGGTGCGGCATGCGGGCCACAAAAGGGGCCATTGAAAAGGTAGTGATCTCCAATGGGGAAGTCTCTTACCAGACCATCGGAAACGCCAAGCCGAGAGGAATTTGTGGGTCAGGACTTATCGACTGTATGTATGAGCTGGTCAAAAACAAGATCATCCTGCCCGACGGAAAGTTCAATCTCGACAACAAGGACCCCAGGCTCCAGGTGGTGGATGAAATCCCCCAGTACATAATAGCATTTGCGGAGGAGACCGCCACTGGTGAGCCCATTGTGATCACCCAATCAGACATTGATAACCTGATGAAATCCAAGGCAGCCATATTTGCAGCCATCAAGTCCTTAATGGATTACATTGGCTTGGATTTTGACCAAATCGAGACCTTTTATGTGGCTGGCGGATTTGGAAGCTACCTGGATGTGGAAAAATCCATAGCCATCGGCCTTCTGCCAGACATCCCCAAGGAGAGAATAAAATTCATTGGGAACAGTTCCCTGACCGGCGCGAGATATTGCCTGCTTTCGGAGACCGCCTTGGAAAAAAGTATAGTGATTTCCAGATCCATGACCAACATAGAACTGTCCGCATACCAGCCCTTTATGGACGAATTCGTGGCAGCGCTTTTCTTGCCTCACACAGATCGGCGCCTTTTCCCTTCCGTCGACTATTAGTGAGTCAAAGGACTTTCTTGACCGGGGCGGCTTTGCCCAAGGCCCAGCCGCCCAACCCATAAAAACTGAAGTCAAATAACCCGTTGCATCCTTCCTGCTTGAAGGCTATGCTATAAGGAGTGAGGGGGTGCCGCCGACTCTCCCTCACTTTTGGCACTTCCGCCCCTCTCTTGTGTTCTATGACCGTATTGTCCAAATAGCCTAAAAACCAGATCACCGCTAGAGGATTATGGGAAGGATAATAACTACTCTGGATCAGGGCTTTATTGAAAAGTTTGAACGCCCATTGCCCAAAAAAGTAAAGGGGCCTCAAAGGCTGTGGATAGATGGGCATATTGACCTCCCCTTCTATATGAAACAGCACTTTCCACAGACCCCTGTGCGGGAACTCGAACAAGGCCCTTTCACTATTCATGAGGCCCTTGAGACCGGGGTCAGGGTCTTTGTCTCTGCCGTTTATTGTGAGGACCGATTTAATGGAATTGCCGCCGGCATGCACTTTGAAGAAAACCTGGCCTTTACACTCAACCATTACAAGGGCCTCCACATCATCAAAAAGGTCTCGGACCTGGATGAAGCAACAAGGCAGGCGGACTTTGTTGGCACCCTTTTCCTTTTGGAAAATGCCGACTCCTTAGTGGACAATCCCTCAAGGGTTGAGGAGCTCAAGGCCGAGGGGTTTTTTGCTATCGGCCTCACCCACAGGGGCCGAAACCGGCTAGCAGATGGAGACCAGGCAACTATACCTGAGGGCATCTCTGATCAAGGCAAGGCCGTGCTTCGGGCCATGATGGACAGTGGCCTGGCCCTTGATGTG
>JAMOVZ010000117.1 GCA_027061865.1 Desulfobacterales bacterium | reverse complement strand
GAAGGATTATAGTAATCAACTGCTGTGCGGAAGGTAAAACCCTCGTCAAAATCATCGAACATATTCACGGGACAGACCCTGATACAGGCCTTGCAGTCATTGCACTTTTCATTGTCCACCCTCAAGGTGTGTTTTATGAGCTTCGCACTGAACTTACCATTTGATTGGTTAATCTCTTCTATCTCACTACATGGGAGGATCTGAACTTGGGGGTGAGTCTTTACCTTTTGGAGATCAGGAGAACCAAAGGCATCTTCAGGCTTGATGAGTCTGTCGCGGGGGATTCGCTCTGCTCCCCAGGAAGGGAACTTCTCTACAATGGTGACCCGTTCTCCGGCCTCTGCCCTCTCAAGGGCCAGTCGCGTGCCAACAGGGCCTGCACCGACAATGAGTGTGTTTTTAGTTTCCACGGGTTTCTACCTCTTGAGATACAAGATGATATAGTGGAGAGTGATCTGTTATCTTTCCCGCCTCCACAAAGCCTTTCCGCTTAAGGGCCATGATGTAACGAAATACTCTATCAGAGGGGATCTCGAGCTCTTCGGACAATGACTTGACCGACTTGTCCCCCTGCCTTAGTCCCCGCAAAATTGCTTGCACTTCGGTCTCTTCCACAATGATCATGTCCATGGCCCGGCGGAATTCGTGCTCCGTGAATATTTCTCCATACACATTGCCTGATTCAAGAAAGGGGGTCCTTTTTCCAATCACCCACCTGAACTTCTCACCCGACAGCACGGCCTCAGCTATTTCCAGTTTCTCAAATATCTTGGGCTTGCCGAGCCTGTCTCCCCCTTCACCAATGGGCCCTATTTCCCGAACTTGTTGGACAAACTCATTGACCAATTCAGCAAACCTTGCTCCTTCCCCTGAGGAACAT
Source organism: Desulfobacterales bacterium (assembly GCA_027061865.1). Taxonomy (GTDB): domain Bacteria; phylum Desulfobacterota; class DSM-4660; order Desulfatiglandales; family Desulfatiglandaceae; genus JALVMN01. Next base: position 2,313 of record JAMOVZ010000117.1, on the reverse strand, counting down.
TGTTGAAAAGAGAGCCTTTTGCTATTCAATCCTATGTGATCCAGCAACCGAAGGGTCATGTCCACACGGGCCTTTGCCTGGACATTTCCTGTGATGTAGTGACAATCACCGAAATAGCATCCAATTATGAGGAACCCATCCAGCCCCTTCCTGAATGCCTTTGCTATAAGGGCAGGATCGATCCTGCCAGTGCACATGATCCTAACTATTTTTATTTCAGGCGTATACTGCAGTCTGGAAACTCCAGCCAGGTCAGCAGCGGAGTATCCTCACCAAGTACAGCAAAAGGTCAGAATCTTGGGATCAAAACCGCTCAATGCAACACCTCCCCTTTATCGGCCCAAAAATGCCTCGATCTGGGCCTCAAGTTGTTCATCCGTAAAGCAATTTATGGTGAGCGCGTGTCGATAGCAAGTTGCAGCACATACACCACAGCCCTTGCATGCCACATCTATTACATGGACTTTCCTTCCCTTTTCTGTCTGCCGAATCTCCAGGGCTCCGTATGGGCAAAGATCCACGCAAAGCCCGCATCCCCTGCACGCATCCTCGTTGGCCAGCACAGAGATGATCGGCTCCACCACCACTGAGCCCTTGCTAAGCGGGATTGATGCCCTGGAGGCCGCACCCAGGCCTTGTGCCACAGCCTCCCTTATATTGGCCGGATACCTGGCACTGCCACAGAGAAACACCCCATCTGTTGCAAAATCGAGAGGCTTTAGCTTTACATGCCCTTCAAGGAAAAAGCCGTTCTCATCCACAGGCACCCTGAGCATCTGGGAGACCTCTTGGACATCTGCCCGGGCCACCAGAGGAGTGGAGAGCACCACCATATCAGCTTCCAACTCTAATTCCTGGCCCAACAATGCATGGAAGACCGAAACCTTGCCATCCTTGACCTCAGGGGGGCGCTCTGGTGTGTAATTTATATATCGGACTCCTTTGATCTTGGAGTCCTTGTAAAGTTTTTCATTCTCCACCCCATACATCTGCATGTCTCTATAAAGGACAAATACACCGGCATCAGGAACCTGCTCCTTAATGAGAAGGGCGTTTTTCACCGCCACCTGGCAACAGATCCGGGAACAATATGGGCGCTGATCATTCCTTGCCCCCACGCACTGGATCATGACCACATTCTTTGTGGATGGATCAAGCCCCTCCCTCAGCCTTTCTTCCAGTTCCAACTGCGTGATAACCCTTTGGCCATCGTATCCATAAAGCTCCTCCGGGGTAAATACCGCAGCACCGGTGGCTATCACTATAACGCCTGTATCGATATTCTTGACCCCTGTCTCTGTCTCGATATCCGCCTTGTACTTGCCTATAAAGCCCTCGATTCCCACCAGCTTGGCCTTAGTAAATACAGTTATTTTGGGGTGCTTGGCCACGGTTTCAATCTGCCTCTTTATGGCTTGGGAGGCACCCATCATGGTTGGAGCTAGCTTTCCAATCCTGTTCAACATCCCGCCCAATCTATCCTCTTTTTCCACCACAACCACTTCATAGCCACGATTGGCCAAGGCCAAAGAAGCGGTCAAACCGGCAATGCCTCCACCCAAGACCAACGCCCTGGTGGTCACCTCGGAAATGATCGGCTCCTGAGGCTCCAGGAGCGCTGCCTTGGCCACTCCCATGCGAATCAGGTCCTTGGCCTTCTCCGTGGCATCTTCCCTTTCCTGCATGTGGACCCAAGAGCACTGGTCCCGAATGTTGACCATCTCAAACAGGTAGGGGTTCAGGCCGGCCTCTGCACATGACTTCCGAAACAGGGGCTCATGGGTCCTGGGCGTACAGGAGGCTACCACCACGCGATTGAACAGGTATATAGATTCCGCTGGACAAAAGTGACATAGGGGAGGCCCTTTGAGAATCTTTCAAGCTCCTCCATGTCCAGATATCCAGCGATATTGGAGCCACAATGGCAAAGAAAAACCCCTATTCTTATCTCTTCGTTCTTTTTCTCAGGCAACAGCTTTCTCCTTTTCCACGCCTAGTGATTGAACCACCTCTGCGGCCCTTTGCGCGGCACTGGATGCCTGGGCCACTGATTCAGGCACATCCATGGGCGACTCAGCACACCCGCATACAAAGATACCTGGCAAACTGGTATCCACGGGCGATACGGGGCTGGTTTTTACAAAACCAAACTCATCCAATTGGATTCCTAGGGTGTTTGCAAGGGCAGGCAACCCCTTGGTGGGCGCACAGGCTGTGGCCAATACGACCATTTCAAACTCCTGCCTCTTAACCCTTCTTTCACGAGTGTCTTCGTAAATCACCACTGGGTTGTGCCGCTCACCTTCTATTATC
>JAMOVZ010000116.1 GCA_027061865.1 Desulfobacterales bacterium | reverse complement strand
CGTCACCATAGTGTGGACTCATCAGAGAGGGCCTTTTACCAAGCAGCCGTGGGCGCCTTCAAGCAGGCCTATATGAGGGCAAAACCCGTGATACTGGAACCCATAATGAAGGTGGTGGTGGAGTGTCCTTCCGAGTATCAGGGGGCCGTGATGGGCTCTATAAACCAGAGGAGAGGGGTTATCCTAAGCTCTGTGGAAGACGGGGTCTTTACTACCATAGAGGCCGAGGTCCCTTTGGCCGAGATGTTTGGCTACTCCACAACCCTCCGCTCTTTGACCCAGGGGAAAGGGGAATTCACCATGGAATTCGCCCGGTATGCCAGGGTCCCCGAGTCTGTGGCAGAGGAATTAAAGGCTGCCAAACGAAGGGAAAAATTGGCCAAGAAATCACGGTAAGGGGTGCTTGACAACAGATGGGGATTGCGCAATTAAATTTAATCGGGGAGTGGAAAGATGGATCGGTTACGAAAAGTTAGTCCTTTAAGGATTTTTGATATCTGTTCAAGCGAGGCCCTTGGGCCTGGAAATATGGCGGTTCTGATAGCAAGGGCAGGGGTGGGAAAGACGGCCTGCCTCATAAACATTGCCCTTGAAAAAATCTTCCAGGGAGAGATGCTGGTGCACGTTTCTGTGGAGGAGACACCAGAAAAAGTGAGGTCCTATTATAATGTGATATTTCATGATTTTCTCAAGGCCCTGGGCCTTGACGATGACCTGGAGCTAAGGCTGAAAATGGACCGCAACAAGATGATTCTCTCTTACCTCAATAATAGCTTTGACCTCAATAGGCTTCGTTCCTCTTTGGCCAACCTTTCCAGAAAGACGGCGTTTACACCTAATACCATGGTGATTGACGGACTAGACTTTGAAAGCGTTGAAAAGGACCTGCTCCTGGGGCTAAAAGAACTGGCCAAAGAGCTTGAAGCCGAGGTCTGGTTCAGCGCGCTGTCTCATCGACACAGAACAGAGGTCAATGAGCGGGGCATTCCTTATCCGTGCCACAAGGTGGATGAACTGTTTGATGTTATCTTGCAGTTGAAACCAGAACCAACCGGGCTCTATTTAAGGCTCCTAAAGGACCATGACCATCCCGTGGCCGAGGATGCGAAGTTGAAGCTAGACTCGGCGACCTTTCTGGTGGAATGTTAGGGAATGGCCGATTGATTAAAGGTTTGAGCAGGCGAATCACCTTTCCTTTCTCAAATCCCCGTTTACTTTGTTCCTGCATCTGATTCCGCGGGTCCATGAATTTGCATTTCTTTACTTGTCATGGTCTTTTTGGTAAGGTCCGGGAGGCAAGTTTGGGGGAGGGTGTGTCCAAGTGTTTAGGGAGAGCAAAAAGATCGGCAGAAATGCTCCTTGCCCGTGTGGAAGTGGATTGAAGTATAAGAAGTGTTGCCTTGGAAAAGAGGGGGCCGGAAATCGGGTAAAGGAGCTCTATTACAAGAAGTATGGAATCAGGCTGAAGAACAAGGCCGATGTAGAAGCTATAAAGAGATGTGGCAGGTTGGCCCTTGAAACACTAGACCTTGTAGAGAAAGCCATCAGGCCAGGCATTGCCACTGAAGAGCTAAACACCCTTGTTCATGAATACACTGTAAGGCGCGGGGCGAGACCAGCCCCTCTAAACTACAAAGGGTTCCCCAAGAGTGTGTGTATCTCTGTCAATGAGGTGATCTGCCACGGAATACCCGGTCCCAGAGTGCTTAAGGAAGGCGACATTGTAAATGTGGATGTGACCCCTGTGCTGGATGGGTATTATGCCGATGTGAGCAAGACCTTTTTTGTGGGCACTCCTGCGCCGGAGGCCAAAAAAGTTGTGGAGGTGGCCAAAGAGTGCCTTAGGCGCGGCATCAATCAGGTAGCCCCTGGCAATACTGTTGGCGATATCGGTTGGGCCATCCAGAAGTATGCTGAGTCCCGGGGCTGTTCTGTTGTTCGGGAATTTGTCGGTCACGGAGTGGGGTTCAAGTTTCACGAACCTCCGCAAATTCCTCACTTTGGCAAGAGAGGACAGGGAGTGGTGTTGGTGCCAGGCATGGTCTTTACAGTGGAGCCCATGATTAACCTAGGGGGTAAAGAGCTGCGGATCTTGAATGATAGGTGGACCGCTGTTACTGCCGACGGCTCTTTGTCGGCTCAATTTGAGCAGACAATCCTGGTAACCGAGGACGGCTGCGAGAGCCTAACCCCCTATCCCATCTGATACCCAAAATTACTGTTCGGCAAGAGCGCCAGCAACAAACCGGGTCCTTAAGGGAGGGATGCATGTTTTCCCAGGTCTTGCCCATGAAAAATCCAATTCAATACTATGAATGGGGTTCAAGAACTGCCATTCCAGAACTTCTGGGCATTGAAAACCCGGAAAACAAGCCCATGGCGGAGCTGTGGATGGGCGCCCATCCCAAGGCCCCTTCGCAGGTCTTGGTCCAAAAAAGGTGGGAGAGCTTGATTGATTTCATCCGCAAGGACCCGGCCGCAGTATTAGGCAGGAAGGTGTATGAGCGGTTTGGACCTGAACTGCCGTTTCTCTTAAAGGTGCTTGCTGCCCAACAGCCCCTTTCCATCCAAGTACACCCGAACCGATCCCAGGCACGGGCTGGCTTCTTGCGTGAAGAGCGGCTCGGCATCCCCATTGACGCCCCGAACAGAAACTATAAAGACCAAAATCATAAACCAGAGCTCCTCTGCGCCCTCACCACCTTTGAGGCCATGAAGGGCTTCAGGGAGCCGGAGAAGATTTCGAGTCTCCTCGAAAAGGTGCTACCCTCCTCTTGTGCTCATTTATTAGAAAGGCTGACGGCCTCTCCACAAGGGCGAGGGATTCGTGATTTCTTCGAGACCTTGATGAAGATGGGGGCTCAACAACTTAAGGCGCTCGTAGGATCGGTTGCAGAGAAGGCCAGGAAACTCAGCGCCAAAGAAAAGGAGTTCCAGTGGGTAGTAATGCTGCATGAGAAATATCCAGCAGACCCAGGTGTACTCTCTCCCCTGTTCTTGAATTTAATAACCTTGGAACCGGGCGAGGCTATCTATCTTCCTGCAGGTGAGCTTCACGCTTACCTGAGGGGAATGGGAATAGAGATCATGGCCAATTCCGATAATGTGGTCCGAGGAGGCTTGACGACCAAACACGTGGATGTGGAAGAGCTTTTGAAGGTGTGCAAGTTCGCCCCTACCCGGGTTCATAAGATCAAACCCGAGACGGCAGGGTTCGGTGAGCAGATTTATCGGACACCTGCCGAGGAGTTTCAATTGAGTGTCATTAGGATTAAAGGTGAAGTGATGAGCCTTGGCAGGGCAGGGCGGGAAGCCTCCTCCATTATTATTTGTACCGGTGGTGAGCTGCGGGTAAGCTCAGAATCACAGGGGGAGCCAGTTAAGCTGGGGTCAGGGAGGTCAGCATTTATCCCGTCTCTAGCCCATCCAGTTACCTTAAAGGGCCGGGGGGCGGCATATAAAGCGACCGTACCCTTTTCTTCCTAAGCGGGGCCGTCGGGCCGGGTTAAGGCCCTCTTTACGGCGTGGCCGAGATCCTTTAGCACAAAAGGCTTCATCAGGAATTCCCTAATCCCCAGCTGCCTCGCCTCTGCCTCTCCTATCCTTTCGCTGAAACCGGTACAAAGCACTATGGGTATGTCGGGCCTTATCTGCAAGAGATTAATGGCCAACTTGTCTCCAGTCATTTGTGGCATGGTCATATCGGTGACCACTATGTCAAAGTCTCCGCTTCTGGACTTGAAGAGCTCCAGGGCCTCAATTGGACTGGTCCTCTGGGTGACCTGATAGCCAAGGGCATGGAGCATCTGTGAGGCAATTTCAACAAGCACTTCCTCGTCATCCACTAGGAGCACATGCTCTCCCCGGCCTGTGATATCTTCCTGTTGAGGCCTCTCTTGTGTTTGACTGCCTTGCTCCGGGGTGATAGGCAGATAAACCTTAAAGGTGCTTCCCTGGCTCGGGGCGCTCTCTACTTCAATGAAGCCTCCATATTCCTTCACAATGCCCATTGCGACGGAAAGACCCAGGCCGGTGCCTTCACCCTTGGACTTGGTGGTAAAATATGGGTCAAAGATCTTTTCCATTATTTCGGGACTCATGCCGCATCCCGTATCCCTCACTACCAACTTCAGGTATTTCCCAGCCCTTGCCTCCGGCTGGATGCCAGTGTAATCGTGGCCAATTTCTATCTCTTCTAGCTTGATTTCAATCACTCCACCCTCTTCTCTCATGGCTTGGGCCGCATTGGTGCAAAGATTCATTAGAATTTGGTGCACCTGGATCGGATCTCCCATTATTGGACCGGCCTTTGAATCCACTTGCCCGCGGACCTCCATATAGGCAGGAAGGGAAGAACGTAACATCCTGATAACTTCCTTCACGATGGGCTGGACATGGATGGGCCTCTTTTCCTCTTCGCTTTGCCTGCTGAATGCAAGTATTTGTCTCACCAGGTCCCTGGCCCTGCCGGCTGCCGCCAAGATCTGCTCTATGTTCCCAGCCAAGGCAGAGTCGGGGGCCAGATCCATGTATGCCAACTCGGCATAGCCCACTATGGCGCTCAAGATGTTGTTAAAGTCGTGTGCTATGCCACCAGCCAACGTCCCTATTGCCTCCATCTTTTGGGCCTGGCGCAGCATGCGCTCAAGTCGGCGTTGACCACTTACATCCCTTTTTACCGCAACAAAATTGGTAATATTGCCCTTTATGTCCGTGACTGGACTGATCGTGGCCTCTTCCTCATAAAGGGTGCCGTCTTTTCTCTTGTTTACGAATGAGCCGCGCCAGGTCTTGCCAGAAGTGATCGTATCCCAAAGTTCTTTGTAAAAGGCCTCGCCATGTTGACCGCTCTTCAGCACCCTTGGATTTTCCCCCAGCACTTCTGAGCGGCTATAGCCGGTGATCTCTTCAAAGGCAGGATTTACGTATTGGATGTTTCCCTTAGAATCTGTAATAACGATGCTCTCTGAGGACTGATATATTGCTGTTGCAAGCAGCATCCTTTCTTCCTCTCCACGCCGCCTCTCCGTGATATCCCGCAAAAAAAGCATGGAGGCGGGCCGGGCCTTAAAGTTGAGGTAAGCTGCGGAAACCTCTATATAAAGTAGGCGGCCATCGACTCTCCTTGCCTTGAACTCGTATCTACTGGGGGCTGGTCCGCCTTTATTGCGTAAGCGCTTTATCCGCAAAATCCTTTCAATATCATCCGGATGGATTATTTTGAAAAAGGGCTCGCCCAATATCTCCTTATCTGAGGAGAACCCAAAGATTTCCAGGAATTTCTTGTTTACGAATGCAAAGGATTCCTCCTGAATGATACATATGCCGTCATTGCTTGCCTCAATTAAGGTCCTGTACCTCTCTTCGCTTTCCTTTAATGCTTCTTCTGCCAGCTTTTTCCAGGTGATATCCTGTATTATGCCCCCATAGTAAAGGACCTCTCCCTTCTCGCCGCGCTGCACATAGCCATAACTTTCGATCCAGACAGGGCTCCCATCAAGCCTCTTCCATTCCAGTTGATAACCCTTTACAAAGCCCTCTTTCTCAAGGGCCTCTTTCCATCTCTCCCGTTCCTCGGGATTCACGTAGAAGTTGATTATGTTGGTGGCCAAAAAGGTTTCTTTGTCAGGATAACCCATCATTTCCACGAAAGCCGGGTTGGCATCAAGGATCCGGCCTTCAGGAGTAGTGCGGAATATTCCGATAGGGCTCCTCTCGAATATGAGCTGATGGGTTTCTTCAATCTCTTTAATGGCTGCTCTGGTATGCCTTGAGCGCTCAAGGGAAATCCTTATGGAGACTGGAAGATGAGAAAGGCCGGAGGGGGAATTGAGCACATAGTCATCAAGGCCCTCCTTTATTAGTTCAAGGGCCTCCGACTCTCTTCCCGGGTCCACCAGGGCTATGACTGGCGGGCTAGAGCGTTTTTGCTTGACTGAACGGAGCAGTTCTTTCCCACTCTTCAATAGCAAGGAAAGATCTATGACAAGGGCGCAGAATTCTGTCTTAGGGATGAAGGAGCTGAGATCCACTCCAGGGGGGAGGTTAACAATGAGGTGTTTGTCAAGATCACGGCCGAGCTTATCGGCCACATGGGCCGAATCTTCTGCCTTCTTGAGTGCTAAAACTATCTTAGTCATGAGGCATCTATTGATGTGATGTTTACCCCTGACTTCATGCCTTGGTTATAAAAAGTCATACAGAAGCAATATCGGAAAAGGATCAGAGAAATATTAACACAAGCAACTTATCATGAATTAATTGGCAATGTCCAATTTCCATGGGACGATCCTTGACTCAAAGGCTAAATTTTTGATATTAGCTGAAAAAATCGGGGTACCAGAAATCAGGTGAGGTTATGTGGATAAATGTGAAAAAGCTTGCTCAGGCCCTCAAAGAGCATCCCTGGGCCAAAGACATATCTGGAGAGCCTGAGAAATGGGAGGAATTCGTAAAATGGCTGGAAAGCCATGTGCTCTATGACTTTTTGGAGCAAATTACGCGTCAGGTGGATGAGATAGTGGAGATAGACCCTGATCTGCCCGAACGCAGGATCCTTGAGCAGGCCACCCGTTATATTGTGGAATTTTTGGGGGCGGAATCTGCATCCGTGAGGATTTATGACCCTCAAAGCCAGCAAATGCTTTCCTACGGATCCTATCCCTCCAAGGAAGAGGAGCGGAAGCCTTTTATTCCGCTCGAAGGCACCATTGCTGGGGAGGTGGTAAAGACCCGCAAAACCGTCTTGGTCCCTGACATACTATCTGATCCCCGTTACAGAAATAAGACCATCGTTTTGAGGGAGGGCATCTCTTCCCTGATGGCCGTCCCACTTGAAATACCCCGCTTTTTCCCCCATGAAAGAGACACGGTTGGTGTGATTCAAATCTATTATGCAGAGAAGAACCGCTCCTTTACGCCGCTAGAGATCCAGATAGCAGAGCTCCTTGCCAAAAGGCTCTCCTTTGCCATGGCCCGCAAGAAGATCCTTTCCATGCATAGAATCAACGAAAAAAAGGATGCCATAGTCCAGCATATCTTTAAGAGCCTGGGCAGCAGGGGCGGGATAAAGATGGAAGAGGTGTTTAACAGGGTCATACCCGAGCTGGCAGATGTGGTAAATGTCCAGAGCTGCGCCCTTTTCTCCGTGGCAAGGGACTACAAGCATGTAGTCCTGGAGGCTGGTTACCCCCAAAAGGAGGGTTATCACAGCATTGGAAAGACCTTTGAGGTGAGCAGCGAGCCGGCCTTTGAGGTATTATTAGGGCTAGCAGATTACAAGGGAGAAGGGATATATGAACTGGTTACCCCCCATTATATCCTGGTCGTTGACCCCCAGCGAAGTGAACTTGTCTCGGAGCACATGAAGGCATTCGCCCGGAAACACAATATCAATTCGATCCTTTATATCCCGTTGCATGTGGAGGGGGAGATCACCCACTTCATGACCTTCGATGCCCTCGAGCATCGCCTGCGTTATCAAGAAGATGAGATCGAGATCTTTATGTTCTTGGGCAGAGAGCTCATGAAGGCCCAGAGGATGGAGCGCCTTGACGACATTCTCCACGACTTTAAAAATCCAGCCATCGCTATTGCGGGCTTTGCTAGAAGGTTGAAAAAACTCCTGGAACGAGAAGACTTGTCAAACCATATGGATCAAATCAAGCGTTACGTGGATATCCTGTTTGAAGAGACCAGCCGAATGCAGGAACTGGCCCTCAGCATTTACGAGGTAGGGAGGGAACAGGTGGTGGATATGACGGAGGTGCTCCGCAGACGCTTTGAGATCAACAAAGAAGCCATTAAGGAACAGTTAAAGCAGAATGTGACTCTCCAAGAGGGGCCTTTTGAAGAGGGCTTGTGGGTATGCTGTTACAAGATTCACCTGGAAAGGGTGTTTGACAATCTGCTCAACAACGCCACCAAGGCGATACCACTCAAAGGGGGATGCCTCAGCATCAGGACCTATAGGGAAAACGGCTGGGCATGCGCAGAGATAAAGAATACCGGGCCAATCTCTGAAGAAGATAAGGCCAAATTGCTGGAAGGTGAAGGTGAGGGGAGGGGCCTTTATATCACCCATCGAATTATTCGGCTTTTGAACGGGAAGATAGATATGAATAGCACTAAACAGAGCACCACCTTTGTGGTCAGGCTGCCCATCCATGAGAACGAGCCGGAGAGTTGTAACTTGGCATAATTATTGCTTATTGTACAAAATTATAACAGCTGTTGATTAACAGGCTTTGCAAGCCGGGAAAAGCGGGGATATATGCCGGATGTCCGCGACATTCTGGAGCGCCTAAAGCAAAATGAAGAGGTGGCGCGCAAGTTTTTTGAGGTGGAGATAAGCATTCTCTCTATCCTCAACTTCAGGGACTTGTTTGAGAGGCTGCTCACTGAAATAAGGCAGAAGTTTGCTATTCCCTATGTGTGGATCAGCCTGATTCAGGACAATGAGATCAGGCACATGCTTGGGGAACTCAACAGCTCGGATTTACTCCGCCAAAGGCTTAATCTGATAAACAGGGAGACACTTTTGGCATTGATCGGCAATGATGCAACACCGGTGCTTGTAAACAAAGACTTGGCCCCCTATTTCAAGCTGTTTCCACAAGGAGAGAGTTATCTTATCCGTTCCCTTGCCATAGTCCCCATCACCCACGATGGCGAAATAATAGGGACCTTAAACCACGGCGATGGCTCGCCCACACGATACCAGCCTGGAATGGACACCACTCTTCTTGAGAGGCTGGCCGTCAAGGTGTCCATCTGCATATCCAATGTGGTGGCTCATGAAAAGATACGTTTGGCAGCCAGCAAGGATCCCCTCACAGGTTTACTCAACCGGAGGGTGATGGAAAAGGTCTTGAAGCGGGAATATCAGCGGGCCATCCGCTACAATTCGGACCTTAGCCTTATTTTTCTGGACTTGGATGATTTCAAGAACATAAACGACACCTATGGTCATGACGTGGGTGATCATTTGTTGACCGCCATTGCAGGCTATCTCACCTCCCTTTGCCGTAAAAGTGATGTGGTGGCACGCTACGCGGGAGATGAATTTGTAATTATCCTCCCCTCTACCAAGCAGGCCGATGCCGACAAGCTTGCCCAAAGGCTCCACACCTATTTTGAAAACAATCCTGTCGTGTTCAACGGCCTAACCATTCCTGTAACTGCCAGTTTTGGGGTGGCCTCCATGGAGGATAAAGACGTGGCAGACCATACTTCCATTCTGAGGACTGCCGACCAGCGTCTTCTTGCGGCAAAAAAAGAAAAGAGAAAGGCAACAAGGGTCGTAACTCTCGAGACCAAGGGGGCGGGAGGCGCCTAACCTCCACCTATGTGGGGCAGAAAGGTTACCTTGTCATTGGGATTGAGGGGCTGGCTAAAGGAGGTGATCTTTTCGTTTACAGTAACCAAGATATCCTTCAAAGGAAGCTGGGGAAATTCCCTTCTCACATATTCAACCACCTCTGAGACACAAGCCTGATCGCTTACCGAGATTCTTAGCTCTCTCTTCTTGGTCACGGATCTCTGGGCACCCAAGAACATGACAGATACGACCATGGCCAATTCCCCGCATCCACCTTAGTTTGACAACGCCCTTTTCATGAACTCCATTCCGTGGCCCTGGAGTAAATCGAGCGCCTGCCGGTCCAAAAGTCGTAACTTTTCCACTGTTTCTGGCAACGGGATCCCATCCAAAGAATAGCCCTTTTCCTCATAAACCACATCGCACAGCTTGGAGTAAGCCTTTTGGCGCAATTGCATAAGCAGCCTGTGGCGCTCTTCGAGGGCGGCGGGCAGCTCATGAAGGCCAAGCTGCTCCTTTAGCCATTGATCATAGTACTCTTCTCTTGCCTGATATTCATTAGGAAAGGCTGGCCCCATGGCCCTTTCAGGGATCTGGTCGTGCTCTCTGGTGCCTTTGCCGTGGCGTAAATTTATCAGCTTTTGAAGCATGTATAGGCGCTCGGAATCCTCAAGCAAGTCCTCCATGGTCTTTTGGCTTCCTGTGGTGGCATTCATGTAGTCCACATAGTAGGAAAGGGAGGGATGATTCTTGCTGGGATCCTCTGTGGAGGCGGCCTCCGGATGGCGCACATCTATCCAGGGCAGTTTACACAGCCCCACTGCATTGAACCAGGTGCGGACCAAGGGGAACCATTTCAGTGCCTCGGCCTTCGTCTCAAATGTGGGAAGCTCATTGTGGATCTGGTCTATAAATATGAGCCAGGCCTCGTCGTGTTGGGGGCCCTTCAGGGCAAAGCCGTATCCTCCTTGCTGGGCCAGGGACTCTTTAGGAATGTACATTGAGAACTCGAGTCCTTTTACCTCCATGGCGAACTTGTTAAGCTCCGCCATGACGCTGTCAACAGGCCTGCCGGTCCTGATTGAGTATTGTTTGGCCACCCATTCTTTTGCCCTTCTGACCCCTTGGCCACAGACCCTTCCAAAACCCTTGCCTTGCGCGGTTTCATGGAGCAGCCTGTCTGCAATTTTTACATTACCCCATTCCAGCCGGTAGCCCACTTCCTCTTCGGTCAGGAAGCCGCGCTGATAACACTCCATGAGAAAAGAGGCCGTCACCCCCATGGAGATTGTATCAAGACCATAGTTGTCGCAATACCAATTGTATTCCATCACAAATTGGGGATCAAATACGCCCATACTGGTCACAGCGGCGGCACTTTCGTATTCAGGCCCATCAATTCCCACGGTTTTGCCTGCCATAGGTCCGCGGGTGAGTTGGACATCTTCGGCCCCTTTTGCGCAGGCCAGATTACATCCAAGGTAGCAGCCATCAGGCAACCGTTTGGTGAAATATTTTTCCAAAAAAACATCTGCAAACACCTTTGGAGAGTCGGGATGCTGGCCGTACTGGTAATTTTGGACGGGCAGCAGGTGGTATCTGTCCATGTATTCCACAAGAACCGGAGTGCCCCAGGAAGAGAGCCTGAGCTGCTTAGGATCCATCTGGCTTATCACTCTCTTGAGCTTGCTTCCAGCCTCTTTCACCCCCTTTGGATCCACGGGGTTGTTGGCCCCTATTCGAGGTAGGGCGGATTTTACTACTACCCCCCGTAAGCCCTTTTGCCGCATGACAGTGCCAGTGCCGCCGCGGCCGGCCTGTTTGGCGCGGAGCCTTTTCCGCCTCGGGTCGAAGTAGAGGCTGTTAATGATACCAAAACGGGTGTTGAGGGCCCCGACACCAGCCGTCACTGCAGCGATGTTTTCATGTATCTGGCCCTCTGTTATCAGGTTCAACAGGGCCTCACCGTAGGAGAGGGCCCCTAGTTCTGTTTCTTGGTCAAACTGAGGGGCCTCTATTATTTCTATGGATCCCTTATCGCCATCAATTGCCACCACCACATCCTTATGGCTCACACCTGTTATGGCTATGGCATCGAAACCGCAAAGCTTCATGAGGGGGGCGAAATGGCCTCCCACATTGGAGTCCACAAAGGTCTCGGTCAGCGGAGATATGGTTCCCACTATGAACTTGCCGGTTCCAGGAAACCTGGGCTCGCTACAGAGAGGCCCCCCGGAAAGGACAAGGATGTTTTCCGGACTGTCGGACTGGGTCTCGGCCGAGGTTCCATCCCAAATGAGCTTTAAGGCATATCCCCTGCCCCCCACAAACTTCTCTTTGAATTCCTGGTCAACAGTATCGATGGATATGGCAGCAGAGCTGAGGTCAACCCTGAGTATCTTGTCCGTATAGCCTCCTCTGATGGCTGCGGGCTTGTATGCTGTAAAATTGATAATTTCCATTTTCCTTTTTTTTCTCCTTTAAATTGGTAGGCAAACAAAAATAACGGGCCCAAGACCTGAGCCCGGCCCCAGGAAACTAAAATCAATACTGTATAATGGGCCGTATTGTCAAGATCTTATAAGAGGAGCGGACAGCTTAGGCTGTGGGGTTGGTTCCCTTATCAAGGGACAAGGGTCAAGATATTTTTCGCTGCCGAGCGCACTGCGCTTTTTGAAAAGGGAAGGGGATGGTGCTTCACTTTTAGCCATAGCCACACCTGGTCTGAATAATGAGGGCTTGCACGGTGGCCTGACTGGCCGGGGACAATACAGCCAAGGGATCTATCCCAGTCGGCCAAGTCATAAATATGGCGGTTACTTACATCCCAGGCCTTCAGGGTGAAATCCATTCCTGGCAAGATGGCCGATTGTGCCACTGTGTGAAAGTTCCCGTCTCCTTCAAAGGGGCCAAGATTAAATAGCTTTTGGAGCAGCCTGACCTTTCCAAGGGGGTGGCCGAGCTCGATTGTGTGCAGCCTGCCCCATCGCCATTTTGCTGGATCCTCGCCGAGCGTTGTTACTAAAAACTCTTTGGCCTCTTTGAGGCTTTTCTCCAGCACATGGGAAAGGGCCTCCCTCTGTGGGGTATTTACATTGTCGAACCAAGGGGAGTCCGGCCTCTCCATGAGCCTGTGAAGGGCCGTCCTGCTGTGGGTGCAGAACCTGCTCAGTTTGGAAAGGATGGTGAGGCTCTTGCCGAAAAACAGGGGGGCAAGATCACCCAGTTCATCTGAAAAAGTGTTGTCCAGCATCCTCTGAAAGAGCACGCTATAGATGGCCGCTCCCTTGGAATCGGAGGACATGTTCAGGTCCCATTCCCTAAGGCATGCTATTAGCCCAGTAGGCTCGTCACCCTTTTCTACAGCCTTGATTGCGGCATCCACAAATTGTTTTGCAGGAAGGCACTTGAGATC
>JAMOVZ010000115.1 GCA_027061865.1 Desulfobacterales bacterium | reverse complement strand
AGCTCTCAGTATCAAAACCATCTGAACCAATTTCTGCGAAATGACCCCAACTTTCAAAGACAGCAAAACTTCCGTGGATTGAATATCAGGAGAAACACATCAATCCCTCAAAATAATACCCGCAATAGCACCAGGACCAGCAATACAACACGCAATACATCCCGCAACAACACCCGTACCACGGGCCAAAACACCAACCGCCAGAGCGGCTCCGGGTTCAACGGGGACATGAGTCTGTTTGGAATAAGCGCAGACCCGGTCATAGAAACTGGAAGAGGAAGGTAATCAGCATGGCACTTTTTACAAAAAGGTTTATTTACGGAATTGTGATTACAAGTTTTTTGCTATCTTTGGCGGGATGCATTGGCTCTTCGTCACGGGCCATTCCCATTACTGCTAAAAACAGCCAATTGGTGCGTCATGGGAAGTATGACGAGGCCATAGCCAACTTGAGCAAGGCTGCGAAAGATTATCCTGATAAAGGTTATGTCTGGTACTGGCTTGCAGAGGCATACAAAGGCAAGCGAGAGTACCGCTCCGCCATACCTTGTTATGAAAAGGCCCTTGCCCTTGAGCTTTCTCCAGGTCAAAAAAAGAGCGCCAACGATGGTCTTGGATGGTGTTACTTCTGGACAGGCCGGTTCGACAAGGCTGTTAATTTTTTCACAAAAACGCTTAAACTCGATCCCATGTGGAAGCGCGCATATTTGGGCAGGGGCCTGAGCAATAAGCAAATGGGCCGGTATGAAGAGAGCATAAAGGACTTCACTCAGTTTCTTCGAGCCGCACCCAACCATAAGCTCGCTATTGCAAACAGGGCATGGTCATACCTTTTCTTGCAACAATATGAGGAGGGACTAAAGGACTTTAACCAGGTGGAGGTACTGGAGAGCGCAGGGGATAAATTCTGGCTTCCGAGTGCGCTGACAGGTCAAGGATGGTGCAATTACTACTTGGGGAATTTTAAAGTGGCCCTTGCCAAGTTTGACCAGGCGTTAAATATCATTGCTCCAACTGACAACAATCTGCGAAGGCTTGCCTACAGGGGCAAGGCATTCACGCAGGCTGCCTTGGGAAATCATTCTGGATCGTTCCGGTCCATTGAACAGGCAAGGGCGGCACAGGATTATGACACATCTTTTGACCTGGCACTGCTTCACTACGTGGCAGGTAACAAAAAGGCGGCCTGGAAGCTGATGGGTGGCGCTGGCTATCTAGGGGTCACGCTCAAACCCCGTACAGGGAGCCAAGGGCCTGGAATTGTGGTGGTTGGTGTATCAGCGGGGGGCCCTGCCCAGAAGGCGGGGATTCTTCCCGGAGACACAATCACTAATGTGGGGGGCCGACCTATTTCAAATATGCAGGCCTTTGTAAGATCAGTAAAGGGGGCAAGGCCGGGCTCAAAGCTTTTGCTCACCGTGTTGAGGGGTAACACTTCCAGCACCATACCCGTTGTCATTGGACAGGCCGATGATCTTATAAAAAACAATCCCCTTGTAACTCCCATATTCAAGTACGGAAAAACAACACCAGCCCCCAAGCCTGCCGCCCCCCTCAAACCTTCAACCCGTACCGCCCATATTCCAAAGTCCAAGGCCCACGTGGCACATATCCCAAAGCAGCCGCGCCTGCCTGCTCCACACAGGGCTGTTAAAACCCGGAGCCATGTTGCGCGCATCCCGACCCCACCTCGCACTACATCGACAGTATCCGACGGCGCCAAGCCCGGGCCACGGGATGTTAATCACGCTTCAGTGCAACCTGCTGTCAGGTCTTTGGGGATGATTCACATAGACCAAGTAAAGGCAGTTCCAAAACAAGTCCCTGCGGGTGATGCCTTTGACATCGTTGTAGACTTCACCATTAAAGATCCGGGGGCCGGAGACAGGGAGCTTCCTGTTGTGATTGAAAGGACGATCTACAAACAAGGAGAGATAATACACAGGTTTAAACCCGTTGAAAAAACCGCGCCCAACGGCAAACCCTGGCGGTTGATTTTTTCCATGATGGCGGCAAATCAAAAAGGCCGCTACACCATGGGGGTTGTTATAAAATATAATAACAAAAAAATAAAAAGATCAGCCACCTTTGTGATCAAGTAATCCCGCTTGTCCTTATGCCAAAAGAGACAATAGCCCGCAAATCAATCTTCTTTTTAATTTCTTACGCCCTATTTTTTACGCCTCCTCCAAAGGCGCTTGCCTCTGAGACCCAAGTGCCCCCGCCGCCACAGTTCAATCATATTATGATCTTATCTGAAAAAGACCTTGCCCGCATAAAATGCATAGAGGAGTGCATCCGCCGCCACCAGATGGTGGCAATAGGCAGGGACATGATTGAAGCGGGATGCCGAAAAGAGTGCAAGCTGAAAGAGGCGGTCTCTCTCTTTAATTCTCCTGATAAAAAGGACCGTATTGAAGGCATAAGGATGCTCTGTGAAATACATGACAGAAGGGCTCTGCCTTACCTCATAGAGGCATTAAAATGGGAGTTCAAAGAGCGCACGGGCCTTTGGGCATGGATCATTCCCGCCCTTGGGGAGTTGCGGGACCCTTCCTCCGTTCCTGTGCTTGTCCGTGCACTGGCTGTCCCTGACGATGACTGGCTGGCCAGGGAGATATCCGCCGCAGCGTTAGGAAGTATTGGTGATCCTTCTGCCATCCCGGCTCTCATCGACGCAGCTTGGCG
>JAMOVZ010000114.1 GCA_027061865.1 Desulfobacterales bacterium | reverse complement strand
AAAGGAGTGTTTGCGGGTGGAGATGTCCAGACGGGCCCTGGGATTGCCATTGGCGCCATTGGAGCCGGAAAAGAGGCTGCAGAGTCCATAGCAAGGTACCTGGACGGCAAGGACATGAAGGAAGGGCGTAAGCCCACCCAGCCAGAGAATCCCATTTACCGCCCTATGCCAAAGGACGAACCCAAGAGGCCGAGGGCAAAGATGGCTGAGGTTCCTCCTGAGGAGAGGAGGCATGATTTCAGGGAGGTGGAGTTAGGATTCAAGGAAGAAGAAGGTAGGGAGGAGGCCTCCAGGTGCATCAACTGTGGCTACTGCTGCGAGTGCTATCAATGTGTGAAGGTATGTGGGGCTGGAGCTGTGACGCTGGAGACCCATTGCCAGAGGCCGGAGGAGGTGGCCTTGGAGGTGGGCTCTATTATTCTGGCCCCAGGGTTCAAGGCGTTTGATCCATCAGGATTTGATACCTATAATTATGCCGATCACCCCAATGTGGTCACCTCAATGGAATTTGAGCGGATCCTTTCAGCCTCCGGGCCTACCATGGGACACTTGATTCGTCTGTCGGACCACAAGGAGCCTAAAAAGATTGCCTGGCTCCAATGTGTGGGTTCAAGGGACATCAATCGCTGCGACAATGGTTACTGCTCTTCGGTGTGCTGTATGTATGCCATCAAGGAGGCGGTAATAGCCAAGGAGCACTCTGGAGGAGACCTGGACTGCGCCATTTTTTACATGGATATGCGGACCTATGGAAAGGACTTTGAGCGTTATTATGAAGACGCTAAAGACAAACACGGGATCCGGTTTATCCGCTCAAGAATCCATTCGGTGGAACGTGGAGCGAATGGCCATGACCTGGTCATCAAATACGTTACTGGCCAGGGTGAGCCGGTGGAGGAAACCTTTGACCTGGTGGTTCTGTCTGTGGGGCTTGAGACTTCGGCTGATGCGATTGACTTGGCTCAAAAGCTTCAGGTTGATCTTACCGAGAATAACTTTTGCCTAACCGATTCGTTCAATCCCGTGGCAACAACCCGTGATGGAATATACGTGTGCGGGGCGTTTCAAGGTCCCAAGGATATTCCGCAATCCGTCATAGAGGCCAGTTCCGCTGCAGCCGCGGCAGGAGGAATCTTGGCCCCTGCCCGTAACACCCTCACAAAGACCAAAGAGATACCTGAGCAGAGAAATGTTACCGGTGAGAGGCCCCGCATAGGGGTTTTTATCTGCCGCTGCGGCATCAACATAGCAGATGTGGTGGATATCGAAGCCGTGAAGGAATTTGCAGCAACTTTGCCCTATGTGGAATATGTGGCGGACAATCTCTACTCGTGCTCCCAAGATACACAGGAGGCCATGACCAAGGTGATCAGGGAGAACAACTTAAACCGCGTTGTTGTGGCAGCCTGTACACCTAAGACCCATGAAGCTCTCTTCCAAGAGACCCTCATAAATGCTGGGCTCAACAAATACCTCTTTGAGATGTGCAATATCAGAAATCAAGACTCCTGGGTGCACAAGGACGATCCCGAGGCAGCCACGGAAAAGGCAAAAGATCTTGTCAGGATGGCTGTTGCAAAGGTCGCCCTCATGGAGCCGCTGCAGGAAACAGAGCTTGAGATAAATCAGAGGGTCCTTGTTGTGGGAGGCGGAGTTGCCGGGATGGTTTCGGCTAAGAGCTTGTCTTCGCAAGGATATGAAGTCATCCTGGTTGAGCGCAAGGATAAGCTTGGCGGAGAGGCCAGAAAGCTTTACAAAACCTGGAGGGGTGAGGATGTCCAGGCCAACCTGACGAAGCTTATTAAGCAGGTCCAAGAAGACCCAAACATCCAGGTAAAGCTGAACACCGAACTGGGGGAGGTGGAAGGATTCGTAGGAAACTTTAAGACCACGTTGCGCAATGGCGCACAAGAGGAGGTGGCGGAGCACGGGGTTGTGATCCTGGCCACTGGCGCCTTCGAGCACAAGCCTCAAGAATATCTCTATGGAAAAGACGCCCGGGTCATGACTCATCTTGAGCTAGATGAGAAACTTATCAATGGATCCGGCTTCGGGGAACAGATAAGTTCTGTGGCTTTTATACAGTGTGTGGGATCAAGGGAACCAGAAAGGCCTTATTGCTCAAGAGTGTGCTGTACTCATACCATGGAAAGCGCCATCCACATGAAAGAGCTAAATCCAAATATGGACGTCTATGTCCTTTACCGGGACATCCGCACTTATGGTGAACGGGAGAGTTTGTATCGGAAGGCCAGGGAGGCCGGGGTCATCTTTGTCCGGTATTCTTCCGGCAACAAGCCTGTGGTAAAGTCCTCAGAGGAAGGGCTGGAGATAGGGGTGAAGGACCATGTGCTTGAAAAAGCGATAAAAATAAAAGCAGACCTTTTGGTTTTGGCCGCAGCCATTGTGCCGCCCAAGGATGAAAAGCTCGCCCAGTTATTCAAGGTTCCTATGAACGAGGATGGTTTTTTCATAGAGGCGCACGCAAAATTAGGCCCTTCAGAGTTTGCCACAGACGGCATATTCCTCTGTGGTATGGCCCATTACCCAAAGTCTGTTGACGAATCAGTGGCTCAAGCCCAGGCAGCCGCCTCCAGGGCGGTCACCTTGCTTGCCAAGGAAAAGGTCCGCGTAAGCGGAACTGTGGCCTATGTTAATCCCATGCATTGCAGCGGTTGTGGAGTTTGTGTGGAAATATGCCCATATTCGGCCCCATCCTTTATAAAAGAAGGGCCGTGGGCCGGAAAGGTAGAGGTGAATCCGGTTTTATGTAAGGGTTGCGGGCTCTGTGTGGCTTCGTGCCGTTCTGGAGCGCTTGATCTGAAGGGCTTCGAAGAAGGCCAGATAATGGCCATGATAAATGAAATGTAAGGATTAAATTAAATAGCCCCTGGTGGCTGGAGCTTTTTCCAGGGGCCATGATGGATAATCAGAAACCAGCTTTTGGACGAGGAGATTGGCATGAATGAAACAAAGGATTGGAGACCTATTATAACCACTTTTCTCTGCCATTGGTGCAGCTATGGTGCCGCAGACCTTGCAGGAGTGAGCCGCCTGCAGTATCCACCGGACTTCAGGGTAATAAGGGTGCCCTGCTCAGGTCGGGTGAGCCCCAAGTTCATATTGGCCGCCTTGCGCCACGGCGTGGATGGCGTGTGGGTGTCTGGGTGACATCCCGGAGACTGCCATTACCTGGAAGGTAATTAC
>JAMOVZ010000113.1 GCA_027061865.1 Desulfobacterales bacterium | reverse complement strand
TTTTTAAGCTATTATTGACTTTTAGATTTCTTTATTTCGTTATAAATTTTAAAAAATACTACTGTGGCCAATAAGATTGATCCAACAGTAATAAAAATATCCAATGCATCCATTGGTTACCCTCCTTTTCCTTAAAATTAACCTTTCTCGTCTGGTGCGACAAGCACAAGACCTGAGACCAGCAATGAAATAGCCCACCAAATAAATCCTGTGAATAATATTTTAAAATAATGAGGCTTTTCGAAAAAATAGCCTATCGATCCGGCTGTTATTAAAGCCAGTCCCATTTTGCGAAAATCCTCTAGGAAAAGATCGGGCAGTTTACTGATTTTGATGCGAATCATTCCTGCCTCCTTATTTAATTCCTAAGGTAGGCAGAATGCACATCTCCCCTAGGGAGACAAAATCTGCCTCCCTTATGGAAGAGATGGAATTAATCTGATTTAGATACAGATTCCTTATTCTCGGATTCCCTATAACGAACTATGGAATAATCCGAATCCGTATCCTTTTCTTTGTGATTTTTGAAAATTGTGACCTGCACTCCAAGAATATTTCCAGAAAGATATCTATTGCCCTCATTGTCCTTATACCAGAAGGCTCCTATCTGAGACCTGTTGACATAAAGTCCAAAATCAGGCTGATTGTCCTGTTCTTTCTGAAGTTTGCGAAGATAAGCCTTTACGCGCCCCAACGGGCCGAGGTCTATTTTCCCGGATGTGAAGGTTTCGTTGTCTTTCCTGTTATTCCAGAGATTGCCTATGTATTGCTTTTTCATTTCTGCGTCCTCCTTTTTTAATTTTCCAGAGGGAGGACGCAGAATCCCCACGAGGGGTTCAACACGTCCCCCCCCGCTGGGGTGCAATAACGTCCTTTCAAAAGGATTAGAATGGAATTTCGTCGTCTTCAGGCGTTACCTGAGATTCTGCATCTTCGATCTTAGCTTGCCCTTTGGATCCAAGAAGGATCAATTCCTTGACAATGACCTCGGTAATATACCGTGTATTGCCTTCATCATCCTCCCAGGATCTAGTCTTAAGTCTGCCTTCTACATAGACCTGGCTCCCTTTTGAGAGATACTCGCCAGCAATCTCACCAAGTCTGCGGTAGGCTATCACCCTGTGCCATTCGGTTTCGGATTCCCACTTATCACCCTTTTTCACAGGGCGGTCAGTGGCGATACTAAAATTGGTTACTGCCACTCCGTCTTGGGTGTACCGAATTTCTGGGTCTGCGCCTAATCTTCCAATGAGTTGAACTTTGTTTAAACTTTTCATTTCTACGTCCTCCTTTTTGGATTTTTCCAGTCAGGAGGACGCACAATCCCCATGAGGGGTTCAATACGTCCCCCCACTGGGGTTTTTAGCGTTTTTTAAATATTTTTTAGAAATTCAATAAATGGTTAAGAACACGCACTAGGGTCATAATGCCAGTTCCACTTCTTCTGCCGAGGAAAGAATGAGTACATCGTCTTCCATGGGTTTGAGGTAAAGCTCTATTGCTTCCCTTATATTCTCAAGGGCTTTTTTTCTGGTTTCCCCTTCTGAAATGCACCCTGGAAGAGATGGCACGATAACGGTATAACCGCCGTCTTCACTCGGCTCTAAGTAAACCTTGATTTTCATGGATTTCGCTCCATTGAGGTTTTGTGTGTTTTGCCGTGTCCGGTCCGGCAACGCCACTACACAAGTGGATAACCTCTTCACGAGGTAGGCCGTGAAACACGGTGTACTCTCCTGCCTGCAACCAGGTCTAAACCTGTCTAAACCTATGGTTCCCTATAAAGGGAGGCTGCAAAACAGGAGCCTTGGAACAACCAATATAACCATATCAAAGAACACGTTTATAGCATAGGATTCTTCATTGCCACAATCAAGCTTCAAATTTCTAATTTCGAGCCCCTAAAAGGGCCGTTTTTAAAATTTACGACCACTTGGCTGTGGGTAGAGATCCATGAGTCTATAAATGAGTTTCGGCATCTTGTCCGATACAGGCAATCCTAGTTCCATAGCTTCCGAACAAAATACTGGATAATCATGTGTAACTTGGCCCTTCACCAGGCGGTTGATTATCTTGGTAGCCGTTTTTTCGGATTTGTCGTGGACGAGATATTTCACGTACTGCTTCATCTGGTTGAGGATTTTTTCTGCCTGGTCGTACATGATGACCATCGTGTCATCAATGTCTTCCCAATCTTTGTGTTCAGGTATTTTGAGGACCGAAACAGCCGGGACGGCCCCTTTGGAAGTCGGTAGTTGAGGATCTATAGGCCCAAGGACGGCATTCTTGTCCATCACTATTTCATCGGCTGCCAGGGCTATGAGTGTGCCGCCGCTCATGGCATAATGCGGCACGAACACCGTTACCTTTCCCTTATGGTCTTTCAGGGCCTTGGCGATCTGGTAAGCAGGAAGGAGGATACCTCCCGGGGTATGCACTATCAGATCAATGGGCCTGTCATCCGGTATCTCCCTGATTGCCCTGACCACGGCCTCGGCATCCTCCATCTGGATGTACTGCTTGATGGGAAGCCCAAGGAATCCCACTGTTTCCTGTCTGTGGATCATGGTGATGACCTTCGAGCCCCTCTGCTGCTCGATCTCACCTATGATTTTCGTTCTCTGAGAGCTCACCAGCCTGTTCTGAGCCACACTCCAAACGAAGGAGCCGATGAGCAAGATCCAGAACACGCTCTTTATGGCCTCGCAGCTTGCCATGACCCTATGTCCTTTCATGTCTCCTCCTATCAATATTTTTTCCCCGGTATCGCCACACCCAGCACCTTCACAGATGCCAGGATTGCGTGGGCCCGTCTTTCGGCTTCGAGTTCCGCTGGTTCAGCCTTCAGGGCCTCGGCCTTGACTGGCATGTAAAACGTCCGGATCTTCCTCCTGCTTACAGGATTCCAAACCCAGAAGAAGTTGCCATAGAATCCGGCACCGACCAGTTTCTCTGGCACCCAGCCCCTTTTTCTGAATTCCTCATAGAAACTCTGAAGACATGATTTCTTGGTCTCCTTGTCCGTTGCATGGAAAAAGACATCTCCAAAACCTGCCTCCTGCGCTAAGCGTGAAATAATTTCATGCATGGTTTCCGCCTGGACATAGACCACACCGTCAGGCTGGGAAAAAGACACCCAGGTCCGGTTAGGCAGCATCACGTTCGTTATCTGGCGCAGCCGATTGAAAATCTCATCAACAGGAAATTCTTCAGGTATTGATTCGACC
>JAMOVZ010000112.1 GCA_027061865.1 Desulfobacterales bacterium | reverse complement strand
TGTTCTAAGGCTTGCAGCGCTTCTCCATGACATTGCAAAGCCAAGGTGCAGGAAGAAAGAAAAAGGCCGGTGGCGATTCATAGGCCATGAAGAGGTTGGGGCACAAATGTCCCGTTCAATAATGGAGCGCCTCAGATTCAGCAAGGAATTGACCGAAAAGGTGGTCACCCTAGTCAGGCATCATGTGATACTTTACCGCTCAGATTGGTCTGATGCAGCAGTACGGCGACTTGTAAGGAAGGTTGGCCCTGAGCTTATGGGCCACCTAATTGAGCTCAGGTGTGCAGACTTAAAGGCCCACGGAAATGGCAGAGAAAAGTTCACTGAGCCTATTCATGAGCTGGCCAAACGAGTTGAGGGAGTGCTTGAAAGGGATGAATTGGTCTCAGAACCACGGCAACTAGCCGTTGACGGTAAGGTAGTGATGGAAGTCTTGGGAATTCCCCCTGGGCCCCAAGTTGGAAGGATCTTAAGGAGGCTTGTTGAGATCGTAACCAATAAGCCCGAGCTGAACAACAGGCTAGATCTCATAAACCTCTTAAAAGATATGAAGGCCAGGTGCGAGGAGACAGATTTTCTTGACCATTAGAGGGTTGGTTTCTTATACTCCTCAACCTACATGGAAGTGATCTTAATCAAAGTAGCATTTGTTGATGTATACCGCCTGCCTATCAACTGAACAGGAAAGCGAGATAAAGTGAAACTGGAGATATTGGGAAAAGCAGGGCTCTGTATTCTTTTGCTCCTAGCTCTCAGTTGGACTGGATGCGCAACAAACTTGACAAAAGGCCCAAGGGTTGGGGCCCCTGAGGTCATCAAGGTGGAAAAGGATGATGAACCTTCATCCCCTGAAAGCTCAGATCCAACCCCTACTCCTCTAGCCAAGGCAACGCCAAAAATTCAGCCTGCCCCTCCTTCAGCCCCTCTTCCTGACTCTGAGCCGCCCAAGGAGGGAATAAAGGGGGAACTTGTTGAAATTGAAAACCAACCTACCCAGGCACAGCCATTAGAGCCCTCGGATCAGGAACTGCTCGATTCAGCACTGGAGTTCTGCCAGGCCTCTTACGACTTCTGGGAGCAAGGAGACCTGGACAATGCCTTGGATGCCTTGGACCAGGCCTATTCCCTCATCCTGAAGGTGGACTCAAAAGACCCTCAGATAGTTCAACAAAGAGATGATCTCAGGGTCACTATATCCAAGAGGATTATAGAAGTTTACTCTTCTCGGTTCACCGTAGTAAACGGCAACCGGAAGGCCATCCCATTGGTGATGAACCACCATGTGAAGAGAGCCATCCAGTTGTTCCAAAGTTCTGAAAGAAAATTCTTCTTGGCTTCGTACCGCCGTTCAGGAAAATACAGGCCCATTATTTTAGAGGCGCTTAAAGAGGCGGGATTGCCCGAGGAACTCTCTTGGCTCCCCCTGATCGAGAGCGGTTTCAAGGTGAAGGCACTATCAAGAGCAAGGGCGTTGGGGTTGTGGCAATTTATCGCATCCACTGGCTACAAGTATGGACTGAAGAGGGACCGGTGGGTGGATGAGAGGATGGATGTAGAAAAATCTACTCAAGCAGCCATTCAATACCTAAAGGAGCTCCATCAGATATTCGGCGATTGGCTCACCGTGCTTGCCGCATATAACTGTGGCGAAGGAAGGGTGCTAAAGGCTATCCGCACTCAAAGGATAAATTACCTCGACAATTTTTGGGACCTTTACGAGATTTTGCCCATGGAAACGGCCTTTTATGTGCCTAAGTTTTTGGCAGCCCTTCACATCCTGAATGACCCCGAGGCCTATGGGTTTGAGCTCCCAGCCCCAGAACAGCCCCCAGAGGTAGAGAAAGTAACCATTGACAAGCCTATGCATCTCAAGACCATTGCAAAGCATTTAGGCGTCAGTTATCCCCTGCTCAAGGAGCTAAACCCTGAGTTAAAGAGGAACTCCACGCCTAACCGGCCTTACGATCTGAAGCTGCCCAAAGGAAAGGGGACTGTGCTCCTGGCTAAACTCACCGATATTCCGGTATGGAAGCCTCCTGTGACCCCTTATGTGATACACCGGGTGCGCCGTGGTGAGACACTCTCGCACATCGCAAGGCGGTATAGGACATCTGTGAGGGCCATCATCCGCCTTAACGGCCTCAGGAGCAGCCGCTTCATCCGCGCTGGCTGGAAACTGAAGGTCCCCACCAGGTACTACTCATATGTGCCAAAGAAATCCAGCCCATCCAACAAGAAGAAAAAAAATATTGCCCCTTCCAAACTGGAAGGATTCAGACCCTATATAGTAAGGAAGGGGGATTCATTATGGAAGATTGCACGCCGTTTCAATACCACCGCAAAGGCCATAAAAAAGCTTAACAATCTAAAGGGAACTCACCTAAGGATCGGGCAACTCCTTTATATCCCGCCAAAACACTTAGGCTCAGCCTCGTTTAGGACCAAGACATATGTGGTAGAGGAAGGAGACTCTCCTTTCATGATAGCCCAAAAACATCAAATGAATCTGGCTGAATTCTTGAAGTTAAACAATCTTACGCCCAGAAGCACCATCTTTCCAGGGCAAGTACTACTGGTCAAGGCTGAATAAATTATAGTAGATAGAGCCCGGCCTTAATTACAAAAAAATACAGTGAATAATGGATCTCAGTGCTGAATCAGTCACATGGGGACTTGGTCTGAGTCTATTCTTGGGAGGGTTGGGGCTGCCGATCCCTGAAAACCCTCTTCTTATAGGGGCAGGATATGCCATCTCTCAAGGGCTGGCATCCCCCATCCAAGGCATTCCTATCTGGTACGGCGCCATCCTATTGGGAGATATGGCGCTCTTTGCAGGAGTGCGGTGGCTTTTTATGTGGCCCCCCATGAATGCCCTCATTACCCGGATGGTAGGAGCCAAGAGGCTTTCCCTTTACCAGGAGCTCTTTTACCAGAAGGGGGGCTGGACCTTGTTTCTTGCCCGTTTCACATTCGGCATTAGGGCCGCTGCATATGTGGCGGCTGGTGCAGCCAAGTATCCGTGGCTCCGCTTCATAGCAGTGGATGCCATATCAGTAGGAATTCAAGTGATAATATTCTTAGGCATTGGCTTTTTTGCAGGAGACAAGGTGGAGTGGGCAAAGGCGACATCTGAAACCATAGCTCTCCTCCTTTCAGCTGCCATACTGCTTACCATCTTAATATCCCTTGTGGCCACCACCATAGTAAAGCGGCTCCACAAAAAGGCAAAGGCTGAC
>JAMOVZ010000111.1 GCA_027061865.1 Desulfobacterales bacterium | reverse complement strand
TAAGGCGCTTTGCCCGCGTCATCCAACCTCTGCTCGAGCAGGAAAAGCAGCAAGGGGGACTAAGTGCGCCAAGTTCCACGGGCAACCACTCCCTTGATCAATATTCTTATCAGGAGCTCGAAAGGGGCTTGCAAGAGCTTGCCCAAGATGCGGCCAGGCCCTCTGAGTTCAAGCAGATAGTCAAGGATTTTGAAAAGGAGCTCCAGGATGCCCTAAACTCTGCCAAAAGAATGATGGGCCTTGGCCCAGGCAACCCATTTGATGCAGATATTCTCTATTATATGAAACTTGCAGAAAACTATTCCCTTCCCGTAAGAAGGACTCCCATGGAGAGAAGCGGGGCCCTCTATCCCCACCACCACACACCTTGGGAAGTAGGCAGCCCTTACCAGGACGTAGACCCATGGACAAGCTTTGGAAAAATCATCCCTGGAATCACACAGACCTGGAAACGCGCCGAGGGAAGGGTGTTTGGCAGGGATGAAGGGGTCCCAGACTGCGTGGTCATGATTGATTCATCGGCCAGCATGCCTGACCCCAAAGAGCACCTTTCTTACGCAGTGTTGGGAGCGGCTTGTGCCTGCGATGCCTATCTTAGAAACGAGGCAAGGGTTGCGGTTTACAATTTCAGCGATGCCACCTCCGGGGGAAGAAGGCTGCTTTCCTTCAGCCGGGAGAGGGAAGAGATCTACAGGGCCATCTGCCACTATTTCGGCGGAGGCACCAGGATTCTCGTTGAAGACATTGAAGAAATCCAATCAGGTTACGAGTCAGGCCCACGAAGCCCCTCGCCTGATATATTCCTTATTACTGACATGCAAATAACCAACCTCCGCGACCTTATCCAATATTTCAACGGCCTTAAAAACCGCATGACCGCTGTGCACATAGGCAGCAACGAGCATGTTGGCCAGTTCAAACGCTCTATGGAAGTGAGAAAGAACGTGTGGATTTATGGGGTGGAAAAGAAAGAAGATATTCCAAACATCGTCTTGGGCAGAATCCGGGAGTACATGGGCTCATGAACGCCCGCTAATTCTTCTGCCTTGACGCCTGTAGTGCCTTCAGGCTCTTCCAGAGTTTTTCAACCTGTTCTCTTGTCTTTTCTATAGGGCCGTCATTGTAAATCACATAATCAGCATAGCCTAGCTTTTCGTCTATGGGGATCTGTGCCTTGAGAATATTTTCCGCCTCAACCCGGCTGATCCCATCCCTTTTCATGAGCCTCCTTATCTGCTCCTGTGGAGGAATATAGACCACCACCACCTTGTGGAATAGATATTGTAAATTTGCCTCAATCAAGAGCGGAATAACCGCCTGAATAATGGCATTAGGGTCTTTTGAAGTGATCTTTTCCACCTCTTTCAAAAATTCCTCATGGATCCTTGGATGGGTAAAGCTCTCCAATCTCTTTCGCTTCTCCAGGTCATGAAACACTATTTTTGAAAGCTTCTTTCTATCGATCTTGCCATCTTCTCCCAGGACCTGTCTTCCAAAATAGTCCACGATATCGGCCCAGGCCGGCCGCCCCGGCTCCACCACCCTTCTTGCTAGTATGTCAAAATCCACGGATGGAGCCCCCAGCTCTTCTAACATCTTGGAAACAGTGCTCTTTCCACTTGCAATCCCGCCCGTGATTCCCAGGATCAACCGATTGTCATCCCCTCTCAGTCTTTCCACCTCGTGGATTGTCCCGTATGATGGCGGAAATGCATCAGTCAAGTCCTCCTGGGCCCCTGCAAAGCTAATGGGGTATCTAATGCCCTTGCGGTAAAGGGCCTCCATTCCCCTCAAACCCCTTTCCAGGTCTTCCGGGCGCAAGGCCATCACTAGCTCATCGTCCTGGGCATGCCCATACCTCCTCTCCCCATAACAAGGAATGGTCAGAGAGGGTTTGCCAGTCAGGTAACATCTTGCAATGGCATCAGAGCAGGAAGATTCGCCAACGCAGAAGAATTCCATTACCTCGTAGCGCTCGAATTGGAGAGAGTTTATGAGCAGCATCATCTGGGCTGGATTGGCATAGATGAGAACTATGTCAGGTTCAAAGGGATTATAGACCAGGGGGGCCATTGCCACGGCCTTGTACTTTCCCAAGGGCAACCTAGGGATTGATGCCTCGTACCTTTTTGCCTCCTCTTTTGTTTTTACCCACACAATGCTCCTGAACGTGCCGTCTTTATAAAGTGGAGGGAGATCGCAAAGCCCGATGATTGATCCACATGTCTCTGAGACAAAATCTTCCTTTGTGGCGCCCACGGTCCAGTCAGAATTTCTCACTAGATTGAGGAGCTGGCACATGGTTACCTTCTTGCCGTGAAGCCTTCTTAAATATGGGATTTCATTGAGAGTTTTTTCCTCCTTGAGCATCTTGAACGCTACTGGGAATGATCTCAAGCGCATTAACCGCTCAACACCCCTAATTATACGGGTCCAGTCTCTCTTGGCTGCTTCTGTCATTGGGCCTCCATGGTTCTCTCTTTTCTAAATTTTACGGGCGTGTACTCCCCCTCTTTCAATGCCTCCACCAGCTCCTTTTCCGTCTTTATCGGCTGTGAAAATGCAGTGGCATAGATGCCTAACTCTGCTGCCTCATGGGCATCACTTCCTCCTGTTACAGGCAGGCCTAACCTTTTTGCCACATCAAGGGCAAATCCATTCTCTTTCTGCGTGACCTTACTGTTCAAAACCTCTATGGCATCCACCGCCCCAAAGATTTTTCGCTCCATGGCCTTTTCAGGGGTAAGGCCCAAGGCGCTCACATCAAAGGTGAGAAATCCCCTGAAGGGATGGGCTGCTATCATGAATCCTCCTTGGCTTTCGACCTGTTCCCTGAGCTCTTCTAGCTTCATGATACCACTTATTTCCTCTTCCCAGCCAAACACCAGGACATCTCCCTGGTCCGTGGTAACCTCCGTGCCTCTAATGATCACAAAATCGTAGCGCCGCGACAACCTCTCCACGCTCTCTTTATCCCACATGGAGTTGTGATCCGTAAGGCAAAAGGCATCCAGCCCTATCCGCTTGGCCTCTATTATCAATTCCTCTAAAGAAACAGAACTGCAAGGGGACTTCTCAGAGGTGTGCACATGAAGATCAATCACGAAACCCTCAGGGTTTTGAAGGCGCTTTACTTCCAAGGCCACAGGGGACCGGGCGACACTGTCCCTGAGAATCCCAGGCTCCTCCTTAAGGGCCTCTGTGGGCTGCGGCCCTTCGGCCCCCCTGAGATCCTTGGCCAAGGGCTTCCAACCTACGATCAAGGCCGCCTCTTTTGCCGCATGGCAACACTCTACCAAGAGATTTGCAAAGTGGCGGCAGGACCTTCTTCCCAAATCCTTTGCTATGCTCTCCGGCTTGTCGGAGAGGTCCGAAAACCCCTCGCCTATCTCCATTCCCACTGCCTCTTGAAGCACTGGGATGGCCCGTGGGCATTCAGGGGTGGTCCACCTCCTCCAGCGCCCCTCTATTGAGGTAATTTTTAGCTCTGGCAGGGCCATTACTACTTCTAGTTCCAGCTCGTAAATATCATCTGACAAAAGGCCAACCACCTTGAGATGTCGCTCATCCTGCTCAAAGACCCTGATGGCCTTGTTTCTCATGAACTTAAGCATAAGAAGATCTCCTCTGCCCCGGCTACGTTGCGGGCTCTATGCCTTTGACAAGGGCGCTTCCAGGAGCAAATGCCGCACAACGGTTGTATAGCCGAATGTTCTCCTTCACCATCTGAGAGTAAAACTCCACTGATCCGGCCTTCTCCTTGGGCGCCTTCCGTAGGATATCCTTGGTAAATGAAAGTATTACGGCATTGCAGGCCTCCTGGACCATAGCTCCCAGCATCCTATTGACCGGGCCCTGCCCGACCATCCCCTTGATTATCTTTTTCATTCCAGGGCCTATTCGAATCCCGATGAGCTTGCTCACCAACTCGGATTCCGGCCCTTCCAACCTCTCCCTGCTCCTAATGACACTGGCCTTTAAATCAACCACCTCCAGGTCAGGCGGTTTTACAAATACCTCTACCTTGGCCTCGGCCACAGTGTCATTCAAAAGACATACGGCCCGGAGCTGGCCGCTATCGAGAGGCTCCACATAGCTTGACCGCAGACGGGAGAAAATAAGTATTTCAGGCATACGAGCCCTCCTCATGGATTTCATCATTGGTAATCCGTGGCCCTGCTGCCTGTCAAGTAGTGTCTGCGAAATCAGGCTGCCTGGATGGGGTGACCTATCTCCAGTGTTAACTGCCTGCTTCATCAAATTCCATGCCCCCTTGTGGCGATGGTGTGCTTTGACCCCCATTCCTCTTCATGAAAGGCTTTCTTTGCTTTTTTGAACAGATGCAAAATAGAATTTATGGTATGTTTGGATGGGATGAAGGGGCGGCATGCCACAATTTTGTGGGCAAAGGGGGTGTCATATTACAAATTTGTAGCAATCAAAACCCAGAGGTTAACTTAAAAAATGGTGATAACAATTTGAAACTAATGGGTTTTTAAGAATCCGCCTAAATGGCATACCTCTTGCTTAATCCACTTCCCCATAGTCATCTAGAGGCAGCATCTAATGCTTGCCATGCCCCTAACTTGAAAGGCTGGCAAGGAAGCATGAATACAAAATTACTTAGAGGAGGAGTAAAGAGATGAGTGAAATCAAAAGCCCAAAAGATGTTTTAGCGCTTATCAAAGAGGAGAATGTTGAAGTCGTGGACCTCAGGTTCATGGATTTCCCCGGCCTTTGGCAGCATTTCTCCATCCCTGCACGGGAGCTGGAAGAGGGCACATTCGAGGACGGGCTAGGTTTTGATGGTTCAAGCATTAGGGGATGGCAAGCCATCAATGAATCCGACATGCTGGTAAAACCTGTTGCAGAAACCGCCTTTATCGATCCCTTTTTCACCCATAAGACCCTGGTATTGATCTGCAATATCTGCGATCCGGTAACAGGAGAGGATTATACCCGTGACCCACGAAACATTGCGAGAAAGGCTGAAAATTATCTCAAGTCCACTGGGATCGGAGACGTGGCCTATTTTGGACCCGAGGCCGAGTTCTTCATATTCGACGATATCCGTTTCGACCAGAACGAACACGAGGGATATTACTTCATTGACTCCATAGAAGGCAGGTGGAACACTGGAAGGGAAGAAAACCCAAACCTGGGATACAAACCCAGATACAAGGAGGGATATTTCCCGGTGCCCCCCACTGACAGTATGCAGGACATTCGAAGCGAGATGATGCTGACCCTTGAGAAGATCGGTGTCCCCATAGAGGCCCAGCACCACGAGGTGGCGACAGGGGGACAGGCTGAGATCGACATGCGCTTCGCCCCGCTTGTACAGATGGCCGATAATCTCCTCAAATACAAGTACGTGATAAAGAATACGGCGCGCAAGCACAACAAGACGGTTACATTCATGCCAAAGCCGCTTTTCAATGATAACGGCACGGGCATGCACGTCCACGTCTCCTTGTGGAAGGAAGGACAGCCTATCTTTGCTGGCGACGGATATGCCGGCCTTTCAGAAATTGCAATGTACGCCATTGGCGGGCTTCTCAAGCACGCCCCCTCCCTTCTCGCCTTCACCAGCCCCACGACCAATAGTTACAAGAGACTGGTGCCTGGCTTTGAGGCACCGGTGAACCTGGCCTATTCCAGGCGAAACAGAAGCGCTGCAGTAAGGATCCCGCTTTATTCTACTTCGCCTAAATCAAAGAGGCTCGAGTTCAGGTGCCCTGACCCAAGCTGCAATCCCTATTTGGCATTTTCTGCCATGCTGATGGCTGTTCTGGATGGCATTCAAAACAAGATCGACCCGGGCGAGCCGCTTGACAAGGATATATATGATTTGCCTCCTGAGGAGCTCGCAAAGGTGCCTCAAACCCCTGGATCCCTAAGGGAGGCCCTCAACGCCTTGGCTGAAGATCACGACTACCTTCTCAAGGGCGACGTGTTCACCTCTGATGTGATCGAGACCTGGATCTCCTACAAAATGACCAATGAGGTCCAGGCCGTGGAACTGAGGCCGCATCCGTGGGAGTTTGCCCTCTACTACGATATCTAGTCCCGGTATTGTCGCCCAAATAAACATATCAAGGGGTATCGAGATTGCAATCGATACCCCTTTTTTGTACCTTATCTGAGAGGGCGATTATTTATGGATTCCTTGTTTGATACGGAAAAACTACTTCAAGGCTTGAGAGGGCGTGAGGCAGAATTTGCCAGGGCTCATCTGGACCTCCTGGACCAGCAGTACCTGACCAAATTCACAGAAGAGGAAATCAGGGCCCACATAAAAATCCTCTCATCACTGGACTCCGAAAACCCTGGTCGACTCTTGATTGAAGAGCGAGCCGATGGTTTGTTGGATATCACTGTTTTGGCCTTTGACTATCCCCACGAATTTTCCCTTCTAACCGGCATCCTCGCAGCCATGGGCTACAACATCACCTCCGGTGACATATTCACTTACAAACCCACACAGAACGAAACAGAGGCCTTTTCCATCAGGCGCCGCATAATTGATCACTTCACAGGAGAAGTCGACTCTTCTCTTCCCTTTGAGCAATGGAAAGAAGAATTGCGACAACACATCACCTATGTACTCAGGCTTCTGGAAAAGGGCGGAGCTGAACCCCTAAAAGAGGCCAGGCACTTTGTAAACGAGCTGGTGGTAAAAAGGCTTGCCCAACTCAAGTCCAGGGTCTTTCCCACCTTATATCCGATGAATATAACGGTTGACAATCAAAGTGGTCCTTACACCACGCTTAAGGTTGTGGCAGAGGACACCCCGGCGTTTCTTTACTCCCTTACCAACGCCCTCTCCAGCCAGGGCGTCTCCATTGAGAGGGTGAGAATACGCACCGTGGGCTTCAGGGTTGAGGATGAAATTGATCTGTTGGACCGCCACGGCAACAAAATAGAAGACCCATCAAGGCTTGATAGGATCAAGTTCTGCGTTTTGTTGACAAAGGAGTTTACACACTATCTGGCAAATGCCCCTGATCCCTTCAGCGCCCTTTCCCGCTTCGAGCACATAGTGGATGATCTTGTAAAACTCCCCAACAAGGAGATGTGGGCAAGCATCCTAGCCAACCCCAGGACTCTTGAAAACCTGGCGAGGCTTTTGGGCACAAGCGATTTCTTGTGGGAAGACTTTATAAGGCAGCAACATGAAAGCCTGATTCCACTGCTGAGACCTCACCTGGGCAATAGCCAATTCAGCACTGAACCACAGAGGCTGCGCCACAAGCTATACGAAGCCATTAAGGGGGCAGAGAGCTTTGAAGAGCAGGCCGAGAGGCTCAACCGCTTTAAGGACCAAGAAATCTTCCTTATAGATCTTGACCACATACTCAATCCAGATTTGGGGTTCGAGTGGCTTTCTGCAAGGCTTACAGCACTGGCTGAGGCCGTAGTGGCTGCCGCCACAGAACTTGTTTATGCCAACTTGGTGGAACGTTACGGGTTCCCCGTCACAGTAGCCGGGCTTCAAGCAAGGTTTGCCGTAATGGGGCTGGGCAAGCTGGGGGGAGCTGCCCTTGGTTATGCCTCTGACATTGAGCTGATGTTCATCTATAGCGACCACGGGAACACCAGCGGGGAGGACTCTATCACCAATGCCGAGTTCTTTGAAAAGCTGGTAAGAGGGGTAAAGGCATTCATCAAGGCGAAACGGGAAGGGATCTTTGAGATAGATTTGCGATTAAGGCCCCATGGCTCATCAGGGCCTTTGGCGGTCAGCCTTGAAAGCTTTTGCAAGTATTACGGGCCGGGGGGCGGCGCCCACTCATATGAGCGGCTTTCCCTGGTGCGCATGAGGGCTGTTGCCGGAGAGAAGGGTTTTGGAACTCAAGTGGAGCGGCTCCGCGACGAGATGATATATGCGGGAAAGGGGGTCCTGGATGTCCAAGAAATACTCGAGTTGAGAGACAAGCAATTCAGGGAAAAAACCGGCGGCCAGAGAATTAATGCCAAGTTCAGCCCAGGAGGGCTCGTGGATTTGGAGTATGGAATCCAGATCCTGCAGGTTATGCATGGCCAAGAAAGGCCTGAGCTCCGCACCCCCCTTCTCCACGAGGCCCTCCACCTGCTTACTGAGGCCGGAGTTCTCGCCCCGGAGCAGACCAACCGTATGCTCAAGGCCTATGGGTTTCTACGCCACCTCATTAATGCGCTCAGGATGCTGAGAGGCTCTGCTAAGGACCTTTTCCTTCCTCCCCGGGGATCGGACGAGCTGAACCATCTTGCAAGACGCATGGGTTACAAGCCCACTGGTGCCTTTGAACCAGGGGAGCAGTTGTGGATTGACTTTGAGTCGCATACCGCATCGGTCCGTGCCTTTTTTGAGCGGTATTTCGGCCGCGATGCTCTTCCAGGGCCTGAAACCGGTACTGTGGCAGATCTCGTCCTCTCAGAAGGATTGGGCGAGAAGCTCAAAGAAAAGATCCTCCGCGGCTTTGGCCTAAAGAACACTTCAAGGGCCTACAGTAACCTCAGAGAGCTTGCTGGAGAGGGAACGCGCCAGGAGGCCTTTGCCCGTTTGGCAGTAGTGGCATTTGAGCTTCTTTCCAGGACTCCAGATCCAGACATGGCTCTCAACAATTGGGAGAGGTTTATCCGCTCCATACCCAGCCCAGAGTTTCATTACAACCTGCTTCTCTCTCAACCGTTGCGTCTCGAAATCATGCTCAACATCTTCTCTTACAGCCAGTTCCTCTCAGACACCCTCATACGAAACCCTGGATTCTTAGACTGGGTTGTAATGCCTGATCTCCTCCACGAAAAAAGAGACCGCTCCGGGCTTGAACAAGAGGTGGCCAAGGCCCTTGAGACCTCTGACGATTTGGGCGAGTGGCGTAACCGCATTCGAAGGCTTAGGAGAAGGGAGATCTTGAGGGTCGGCATCAGAGACATGTACCTCAAGATACCCATGAAAATCATCATGGAAGAGCTCTCTCTTCTTGCAGAAGTCATGGTTTCCTATGCATTGAAGGGAGCTGTG
Organism: Desulfobacterales bacterium; assembly: GCA_027061865.1. Lineage (GTDB taxonomy): Bacteria > Desulfobacterota > DSM-4660 > Desulfatiglandales > Desulfatiglandaceae > JALVMN01. Next base: position 4,007 of record JAMOVZ010000111.1, on the reverse strand, counting down.
GCCAGATTTGGTGAGAAGGATCACGTCCCACCCCTTTGCATCTTTGCCATGGGGAAGCTTGGTGGAGGCGAGCTGAACTACAGCTCTGACATTGATCTACTCTGCGTCGTGGCCGAAGAGGAAGACACGGATGCCAAAACACGGGCAGCCACCATTCTTGAAATGGTGCGTGCGGATCTATCTGCCCACACCGAAGAAGGTTATTTATACCGGGTGGATCTCAGGTTAAGGCCCTATGGCAGGGGCGGAGAACTGGTCCAGTTCCCTTCATCGCTAATACATTATTACGAGCGCCATGCAGCCATGTGGGAACTGCTGGCGGCCTTAAAGATGCGGCCCATTGCAGGTGACATGGAACTGGGCAGACGGGTGTGCCTGAGGATCAGAGAGATACTCATGGCCAAAAGGAGGCCCGAAGAAATATTTCAAACGGTTTGCCACATGAGGCAAGAAGCTATCAGGATGGCAACAAGGGCAATCATTAAGACCAGGGATTTAAAGACTGGAATCGGCGGTATCCGGGATGTGGAATTCATGACCCAGGCCCTCCAGCTTGCACACATGCCAGAACTCCCGGAACTCCTTGCTGGCAACACATTAGAGGCCCTTGAGAAACTGTCAGATGCAAACATTATCTCTCCCGGGGACGCAGACTCTTTGGCGGAGGATTACCTGTTCTTGAGGAGGGTTGAACACTTACTTCAAATCATGGAAGACAGGCAGATCCATTCATTACCCAAGAGCGCCGAAGAGATGGAGGCCCTCGCAAAAAGGCTTTTTGGCCCAGAGGGGACACGAGAGCGCCTCTCCGAACAGCTCGAAGAGCGCACCGGCAGAATAAAGGCAAGATTTGAGAGATATGTGGGAAGCTATGGTTATTAGCCTTGACTAGAGGGGCTCGTTTGGGACCAATGCCCATATGCCACAGGGGCATGCGCCTGCACAAAAACCGCAGCCAATGCAGCGGCTAGGGTCCACCATGTATTCCCATTCCTCGTCATCAAGCCCCTTGCGGCTGATGGCGGCCTGAGGGCATATCTCTACGCAAAGTCCACAGTCCCTGCATGCCCCGCACGAAGAGCAGGAAATGCCGCACTCATCCACCCCTGAGAAACTGCACACCCTGGGGTCAAAATACTCAAGGGAGACCCGGGCCCGCTCAATAACCGGGGGAAGATCCACAAATTCGCTCAGCCTGGATTCAAACAGGACCGGTTCTTCTTCCAATGGAGAAAGCCTTGCAAGGGCCGATGCCGTGATCTTTCCATCCAGGATGTCTGCAATGGCTGCTGCTGCCTTGCGGCCCGCCCCAATTGCATCTGTTAGAAGCCCTGGGCTCACCAGGTCGCCTATTGCAAAGATCTTTGGGTCAGTGGTTTGGTAGTAATCATTGACTACAACAAAACCGCCTTCTGTCTTTACAGAGTCTGGCAAGAAATCAGTCTCCGGCACATCACCTATAGCTATGACCACAGTGTCGGCCTCAAGGAGCTCTCCTGTGGTGAGCAGCACGCCCTCTTCCGTGATCTCTTGTGTAAAACAGGGCCATTTGAATTCCGCCCCTATGGCCTCGGCATGGGCCCTTTCCTTGCCAAAGGCCGCAGGCTTTTGGATGTCTATGAGGGTGATGGAGCGCGCTCCCAGCCGGTGGGCTTCCGCCGCCACATCGCAGCCCACATTGCCGGCCCCGATTATTACAACTTTCTCTCCCGGCTTGATCTTGCCCTCCTTGGCCTTTTTGAGGAATTCGTTAGCAGGGATGAGGCGCTCCTTTCCGGGGACGGGAAGGAGCCTCGGTATCTGGGCGCCTGTGGCAAGCACTATTATGTCATATTCATCTTTGAGACGCTCCAAATCCTCGCGAGTGAGCTTGCGGTTTAACTGTACGCGGGGCAGCACCTCCGCTGCCCTTTTTAATTCCTTTTCCAAGACCTCTTTTGGTATTCTTGCCTCGGGTATCACAGTTGAAAGTTTTCCACCCAACTCCTTGGCCATGTCGTATATGACTGCCTCATGGCCTGCGTGCCTCAACTGCCAAGCAACGGAAATCCCTGCCGGCCCCCCACCGATCACGGCCACACGTTTTCCCGAAGGCTCAGGAAACTCTGGCACTTTGGCATTGATGCTGGCCTTGCCCAGCATGGTGATATCCACCGATGGCATCATGGCCTCTTGGCGCGTGCAGGCCGTCATGCAGATATTCGGGCAAAGATAGCCACAGACCGAAGCGGGAAATGGAGTGTACTTCAAGGCCAAGTCTATGGCCTCCTGCAGTTTTCCTTGGCGCACCAAGGTCCACCTGTCCCTCACCGGTATTCCCGTAGGACATGCGTCTTGGCATGGAGGGGCATATTTCTTGTTCTCCCAAATGGGAATGAATCGGCGAAGCTCTCCAGTGGTAATAAGAGGTATAGGAATATCTTCCGGCTCCAGAAGGTCTCCTAGCATACCGCCCGGCCCCAGTTCCTTTTCCCAGACTTGTTTCCGGAATGCGGACAAGGTCATTCGGCCACGCTCGAGTTTTTCCTCCGGCCTTCGGGCCACTAATAGCCGCCATTCATCCCGCTTGAGCAGCCGCTCCAAGAGTTCTTCTCGCCCAATGGCAAAGAGGAACTCTCTCATGCCCCTTTTCAGCCACTCCCATGCCTCTTCATCGATCTGGAGTTCCTTTGCATCTGCCTTGCTATAACCCTTTATAGGGCCCCGGAAAAAGACCCTGCCCCCCACCATGCCGACCAATGGTCTGTAACCTAAGATATTGTCAGGTGTCTGGGGTTCATGGCCGCAAACCACGGATACCCCGCCAGCCATGAATTCGCCAAAGTAGTCTCCAACAGAACCCAAGACCCATAGCTCGGGAGGGGCGAATCTTGGATTGTGCTTCGTCATGGTCATGCCGCGGGCCCCAATATTGCCTGCCACTAGTATCTTGCCCTGGGCCATTGCATTGGCAACCCCATTGGTGGCATTGCCGTGGATGATGATCGTCGCTCCCGTGTTGAGCCAACCCACATCATCTGAGGCCGGCCCCATCAGTTCAATAGTTGTGTTGGGGAATCCCATTGAGCCCAGCCTCTGGCCTGCGTGGCCCGTAATCTTTACATAAACCTTTTCCTGCCCAGCAACCCAGAGGCGGCCTCCCAAGCCGTGCTGACCATAAGCCCTGATATGAATGCGGCGGTAACCAGCCCTAACCGCCTCCTGCACCCTTTCCTCCAGGACCCTGGACTCCAACCTTATCCCGTTTTCGCGTCCATCTATGGTGAAGAATTCCTGGTGTTCTGCCATTGGTTCCTACCCTGATAAAACTTTTAGATATGCCTTTGTTTTAAAAGTGAACAAATCGTAAAAGCCTAAATTACATATCGTATCTTGAGCCTGTCGGCTGCCGCCTTGTCATCTATCCCGATCGCATCTGACATCCCTACGGGCAGTGATGTGGATCTGCCCAAAGGAGCAACGATTTTGCGAAGTTCCATGTCAAAGCTTAGAAACACATCCACCACCCTTTGGGCCACATCCTCTGGATTCAGCCGCCTGTAAAGGCGAGGATCCTGAGAGGTTATACCTTTGGGGCAGAGGCCCACATTACAAATATTGCACCGCTTTTTCTCAGAACCCAAGCAGCCTGCAGCCGCTTGCATAATGTACTTGCCGACCTGGACTCCACTTGCACCCAGCATGATGAGGGCAGCGGCATTGGCTGCAAGATTTCCGCTTTTTCCCACCCCGCCTGCTGCAAAAAGTGGAATCTCATTCTGCTGGCCTACGGCCACCAGGTTGAGGTAACAGTCCCTGATGCAGCTTGCAATGGGATGGCCCATATGGTCCATGGAGACATTGTAGGCAGCCCCTGTGCCTCCGTCTTCGCCGTCAACGGCCATAGCCGCGGCATATGGGTTGCGGGTCAGGTTGTTCAATACCGCCAATGCAGTGGAAGTGCCAGAGATCTTTGGATACACAGGCACCCTGAACCCCCAGGCCATATACATGGACTGGATCATCTT
>JAMOVZ010000110.1 GCA_027061865.1 Desulfobacterales bacterium | reverse complement strand
GTTTTATAAGCACATTGCCGCGGGGCTTGACCCCAAGCGCCTCCATGCCCTGGCAGAGGATCGATCCTATCCTGCCCGGATCATATTCATCGCACCTGAAGAGCAGTACTTTATATCTGTCCCCCATTTTCCTTATTCCAGCTATTTGAGGGCAAATCCTTTTAGGGCCTGGGTACCTCGGACGGGCTGCTCGCAACTGCCTCTACTACTTACACCCATAAATCAGTCCCTGAGCCACTATTCTACAAGCTGTACCCCAAAGTGCAGGAGGGGAAAACCCCTAATAGACTTTATTCTGTGGAACGGTAGTAGGAGTGGTAATATTCACGAGGCCTGATAGATAAAAGGAGTATCCTAGCCGCCCCAGGGCATTTTGGAATAGACCTCTTGGAGCTTGTCTCTGTATTCCCTGAAGAATTGCTCATGGCCCTTCTCCCACCTGGATAGCATCAGCAAGGCCTCTTTTGCATCTCCAGTGGTCTTGTCAGCCATACTTTTGTAAAAATCGCTGAGATCCTTTTCAATCAGCCATGCGGTGTTAAAGACCGTAATGTCAGGCACCATTGAGCCTTCTATGCATTGTTCCAAAAACTCTTGCTTGGCCCGCTGATCAAAATAATTGGTAGGTGGAAGCACCATGTCCTTTACTGCCTCGATGCTCAACTTTTCGCCCTTTTTCAATTCCTCAAGGATATGGCTTATAAAGCGGATATGAGATTCCTCCTCCTTTATAAGCCTCTTGAAGGCATCAACAGCAGCGCCCACCCCCATCCTTTGGATAGATGCCTCGAAAAAGCTTTTTCCCGTCTCCTCTTGGTTGAGGGCATACTCAAATATCTTTATGAGAGTCTTGTCTTGCTCCATGCTTATGGCTCCTTTATGAGGCGGCCTTTTCAACCCTCACCGCACAAACCTTGTACTCTGGTATCTTCACAATAGGATCAAAGGCTGGATTGGTCAAAATATTTGCATTGCTTTCCACAAAGTGGAAAGATGCAAAGACTTCACCTTTCTTCATTCTATCTGTCACCAGGGCCTTGGCCCTGATCTGCCCCCTTCTGGAAGTCAACAGAATCTCGTCACCTGTTGAAATGCCCAATTGGCTGGCGTCTTCTGGATTAAGCTCCACATATTGCTCATCGATCTCACCGGTAAGGGCCCCGCTCTTCCTGGTCATAGTGCCCGTATGAAAGTGAAAATAGAGCCTTCCAGTGGTGAGCCAAAGAGGGAATTCATCATCAGTGCTTTCTGCAGGAGGCTTGAACTCTATTGCGTGAAACAATCCCTTTCCCCTGACGAAACGGTCCTTGTGCAAAAATCTAGTGCCAGGGTGGTCTTTGGTAGGACAGGGCCACTGAAGCCCTTCGCCCTCAAGCCTTTCATAAGTAATGCCACCATAAGAAGGGGTAAGAGAGGCAATCTCTCTCATTATCTCTTCGGCAGAGGAATAATCCATTGGATAGCCCATCCTGTTTGAGAGATCCGCTATTATCTCCCAGTCGGTCTTGGCCTCTCCAGGTGGATCCAAGGCCTTTCTGGTCCTCATCACCCTCCGCTCTGTGTTGGTGACGGTCCCGTCCTTCTCGGCAAAACATGCTGCGGGCAGGATCACGTGGGCCAACTCTGCCGTGGGAGTCATAAAGATGTCTTGGACCACCACTAGCTCAGCCCGTTTCAGGGCCTCTTCCACATGGCTTGCGTCAGGGTCACTCAACAGAGGGTTCTCACCCACGATGTATACGGCCTTCATACTCCCTTCCAAGAGCCCCGAGGTCATCTCAGGAATGGTAAGCCCTACCTTGTCTGAGAGTTGGGCTCCCCAAGCCGACTCGAACTTCTCCTTTATCTGAAACTGGGTGACAGGCTGATAACCTGGATATACATTTGGGAGCCCCCCCATATCACAGGCACCTTGAACATTGTTCTGGCCCCTCAAGGGATTGACCCCTGTGCCTTCCCTCCCTATGTGGCCGGTCAGCATGGCTAGATTTGCCAAGGTCTTAACATTGTCAACACCAGTGGTATGCTGGGTAATGCCCATGCAATAGGCTATTGACCCCCTCTCTGCAGTGGCATACCAGTGGGCAATGGTCTCAATATCTTTTTCAGCCACACCCGTAATCTCAGCCACCTTTTCGGGCGGATAGTCTTTTATGACCTTTTCGAATTCCTCGAAACCTTCGGTCCTCTCTTCAATGAATGCCCTATTCTCCCACCCCTTGTCGAGAATCACGTACATTATGCCGTTTAAAAGTGCCACATCCGTGCCAAGGCGGTGACTCACATACAAGTCGGCAAGGTCAGCAATGTGCACCCGTCTTGGGTCTGCAACAATTATCTTTGCCCCTTTCTTTTTGGCACGGAGTATCCGGGTGGCCACAATCGGGTGGCTGGATGTGGTATTAGAGCCTGTAATGAAGATACAGTCGCTCAACTCAAATTCGTCCACAGAATTGGTCATGGCCCCGCTTCCAAAGGCAGTGGCAAGACCTGCCACGGTGGAGGAATGTCAGAGCCGGGCACAATGGTCCACATTATTGGTGCCGATTACGGCCCTTGCAAACTTCTGGATGACATAGTTCTCCTCGTTTGTGATCTTGGCCGAAGCAAAGAGTCCGATGCTGTCTGGCCCGTGCTGCTCCTTGATTTTTTTCAGTTTGGAGGCCACCAAGTCAAGTGCCTCGTCCCAACCGGCCTCCCTAAATGAGCCATTCTCCCTGATCAGGGGCATGGTGAGGCGGTCTGGATCCTGGATAAACTCATGTACATTCCATCCCTTTATGCACAGCTTTCCTTCGTTGACGGGGCTGGTCTTACAAGGAATGGTGCCAATGACCTTGCCATCCAGGACCTCCAGATAAAAATTACACCCGCAACCACAATAAGGGCATACAGTGAGGACTGTCTTAAACTCCATCGGATTCCCTTCCACTTCTCACTTGTTTTCAAGCACGTTTAATGGTGATTTTCCTTTATCAAACCCAGGCCTGTAGTTAAATTTCCGGTAAACGATATCCCCAACCTTTTTATACAATGTCCTCAGCGGGATATCCACTGGACAGGCCTCGTTACAAAGCCCACAGTCAATACAGCGGCCTGCCATGTGAACGGCCCTTACCAGATGGAAGATGGGGATCTCGGGGGGCATTTCACCCCGTGGAATAAGCTCGTCCAGCTCAAGGCTGCACTCCTTGCAAAAGCACATGGGGCATATGTCCCTGCAGCCATAGCACTTAATACACTTGGAAAATACTTCCATCCATTGGGTGAATCTCTCTTTGACTCCCAGGGCTTCCATCCGGATCAGATCCTGAGCCTCTGCCCCTTCCGCTATTGGCTCGGCCACCGAATTGTCTGGATATGGCTTTGGGCATCCGCACGCATCTGCCAGCTCCTGTGGGCAAGGGATTCCAACTGCCACCACGTTCTTTGGAGTGAGCTGGTTCCACACATATAGATCGTTTAAACCTCTTTCATCACATCCCCTCACAAGCACCCCAAACTTCTCTTCCGGATATGCCCGATAGAGGTCTATGAGCAATTTGTTGAGGGGGTATCTCGCATCTCCTGGGTTTTGAAAATCTCCTACCACTAAGTGGTCCAGCTCTGCCACTTCTGTAAAAAGATAAGGCGCGGTATGGCCGTTTTTATTGCAGAGCCCCACAAAGCCTTTGATCTCGCCTCCCTCAAGAAGCTCTTTTACCCGCTCTATTACCTTCTCTATCATGACTTGATTATTCCTCCCCTCAGGCCACCGCCACCTTTGCGCTCGGTTGATCAGGCTTCTGCTCTCTTTTTAAAGGAGACGGACCCAAGGCCTTCAAGGTATTTACAAAATCGGTTATCTCCTCTACGAACTCCGGGGCCTCAGCAGATGATACCCATTTCCGCCTTAATCGCTCCCCTTCAATTCCAACAAACTCCAGGAGCTGTTTCATGAACTTTATTCTCTTTTCGGTTGCCACATTACCGTACAGGTAATGACAATCTCCCATGTGTCAGCCACCTACAAATACCCCATCCACACCCCTTTGAAATGCAAGGAGTATGTGGTGGGGCGACACAGAGCCAGAGCACATGACCCTTACCACCCTAATGTTGGGCGGATACTGCATCCGACTGACCCCAGCCAGGTCAGCAGCCGCGTAAGCTCACCACGTGCAAAGAAAACAGAGAACAATAGGATCGTAGTTTTCGGTGCTCATCTCTTTTATCCCTCCATAACAGCCCTTATCTGGCTCATTAGTTGTTGCGGCTTGAATCCCCTAAGGGAAGCACTCTCGGAAGGGCATGTGGCAGCACAACAGCCGCAGCCCTTGCAAAGGATCTCATTGACCTGGCATATCTTTCTTTCCTGATCATAGCTTATGGCCCCGTAAGGACACATCTGCAAACACCCCATGCACCCCACACAGGTTTCAGGATTTATCTCTGCCACAATGGCACTGGTAACCAGTTTGTCCTTGAACAGTATGGTCCCCACCCGTGCCGCCGCTCCCAATCCCTGGGACCTAGCCTCATCGTATGTGGCAGGGTACCTACAAGATCCTGCCAGAAATATGCCGTCTGCTGCAAAATCCAGTGGCCTTAGCTTTGCGTGGGCTTCAAGAAAGAATCCGTTTTGATCCATGGGCACACGAAGTAACTGGGAAAGCTCGGAAGCATCCTCACGAGCTACCAGTGGGGTGGACAGGACAACCAGATCGTAGGCGAATTCAATCTCTCTGCCAAGCAACGGTTGTCTCAGCCTGACCGCCTTATCCCCAACTTCGGGGGGATGAGCGGGGTCGTAAACCTCGAATCTTATCCCCTCGCCCCTGGCCTCCCAAAGCATTTTCTCTTTTTCTGTTCCATACATCTGCATATCACGGTAGAGGATGCGGATCTCCGTGTCGGGAGACAGCTTTTTGATAAACATGGCGTTTTTCACTGCGATCATGCAGCATATCCTGGAACAATAGCTCCTCTCATCACCCCTTGCCCCTGCACACTGTATCATCACCACTCTTTTGGCATCAAATTTTCCTTTTTTCAATATGGGCTCAAGCTCCATCTGGGTGATGACCCGCTTTCCGTCATGTCCAAAAAGCCCCTTTTGGACAAGAGGAATTGCGCCTATGGCAATCACAAGGCAGCCCACCGATTCTTTGACGGTTTGCCCCTCTCCGTCTCGGATATTCATCACATAATTGCCCACATACCCGTCCAGGGACTTGAGCTCCGCCCCTGTAAAGATCTTCACATTGGGCCGGCTGCTTACATCTTGAATCAACCCTTCCAGTCTCTCGGAGGCATCCACCCCCTCAGGGGCAACTTTGTGAAGGTTCCTCAACAGCCCTCCCAGTTCTTTGTTTTTTTCCACAAGAACCACTTCAAGCCCCATCCTGGAGAGGCCTTCTGCGGCAGAGAGTCCCGCGCTGCCTCCACCAATCACCCCTACCCTCGGGGTCAGCGGGGATTCAATGTCCTGCTGCGGTTCCAGGAAGGCGGCCCTAGCCACAGCCATCCTTACCAAGTCCATTGCTTTACGGGTGGCGTTCTCTCTGTCTTGCATGTGCACCCAGGAACACTGGTCCCTGATGTTGACCATCTCAAAGAGATATGGATTTAGGCCCGCACTCTTACACGAATTCTGGAACAGGGGCTGATGGGTTCTTGGCGAGCACGAGGCCACGACCACACGATTCAGCTTATGCTTCTTGATGGCCTCTTGAATCTCCAGGATCCCTGCCTCAGAACAAGTATAGAGATTTTCCTTCGCGAACACCACACCCGGGAGGGTAGCGGCGTATTCGGTAACCGCCTTGCAATCCAGATGGCCTGCAATGTTAGAGCCACAGTCGCAAATAAACACCCCGATCCTCAACTCTTCAAACTCTTTTTTCTTTTTACCTGCCATTGCCTAAGTCCTATCCTTTTCTCAGGAGGCTTTTTTCATCTCTGTTTCTACGATTACTTGCGCCGCCCTCGCAGCTGCGGCACTTGCCTGGGCTACTGACTCAGGGATGTCCATGGGGCTATCCGCACATCCGCACACAAAGATACCAGGCCTTGTGGTATCCACCGGATTGGCTTGTGTGGTCCTGAAAAACCCGAACCTGTCGAGTTCTATCCCCAGAATGCCCGCCAGTTCTTTCGTACCCTTGTTTGGCACACACGCTGTTGCCAAGATCACCAGATCAAATGGCTCCTCCCTAACCACCCTCTCCATAGTATCTTCATAAACCACAACAGGGGTCTTATCCGGGAGTTGAATTATCTCTGCAACCCTACCCCTGACATATGTTATGGACGAGTGATCTGCCCCCCTGATTTTGTACTCTTCAAAGCCTTTGCCCACCGCCCTTATATCCATCCCGAATATCACCGAGTTGGTCTCAGGCTCATGTTCATTGGCAATAATGGCCTCTTTTATTGAATGCATGCAACAATAGCCTGAACAGAAAGGGTAAAACCTGATATCTCTTGATCCCACACACTGGATGAAGGCAAGCTTTTTGGCCACATCCATTTTTTCCAGGATAGCCTTGTATTCTGAAAGCCTCTTTGAGACCTCCTCCTTCTGCTCGTAAGCCTCGGCCCACTTGGCCTTGTCGGGATCGTTCCCCTGCTCTTCTTTGCCCAGCGCCTTATAAAATTCTTCAGACTTTTGGCCGTATTTCTTCTCAAATCGCTCCAGCGCCTTGCTTAACTTCTTGAGTGATTTTTCAAGGGCCGGGACCTCTTCCTTGACCTTCAAGTCAGAGGGGCGGTAAAGATGTCCCCCCGTAGGGCCGCTTGCACTAAGCAACCTTTCAAACTCAATGGCGGTAACAACATTGTCAATCTCTTTGTACCCATACTCTGGGATTCGATTGGGATTAAACACCTCGTATCCAGTAGCCACAACTATGGCGCCCACGCTAAGTTCAACAAACTTGTCTTTCTGATCATATTCCACCGCATCGGCCTGACACACCTTCTGGCAAATGCCACACTTCTTACCTTGGAACTGCCGGCAATGCTCAGTGTCGATAGTATGAGTGGAAGGAATCCCTTGGGCAAACCAGGTATAAATGGCTTTCCGGGTGCTCAGGCCCTCGTTAAAGGCATCAGGCACTACTGTTGGACATTTCTCAGAGCATGCCCCACAGCCGGTACACTTATCCTCATTTACATATCTGGCCTTTCTTTTTATCTTTACTCTGAAATTTCCGACCTCCCCATTTACCTCTTCCACCTCAGAGTATGCCATCAACTTTATGTTGGGATGCCGACCGACATCCAGCATCTTAGGCGAAAGTATTCAAATGGCACAGTCATTAGTGGGAAAGGTCTTGTCTAGCTGGGCCATTTTCCCGCCAATACTGGGAAGCCTTTCAACCAGATGGACCTTAAAATCCATCTCTGCAAGATCCAGTGCCGCCTGGATCCCAGCTATTCCTCCGCCTATCACCAGGATATCTCTGCTCACTGACATCTCTCCTTTAATTAAAAATTTCTCTTATGCTGCCTCCCTTAGAGGTGACGGCCCCAATTGTTCTACCTGCTTAGTAAAATCTCGCACAACCTGTGCAAACCGCACCCCTTCCGAAGAGGATACCCACTCCAGCCTCATCCTTTGGGGGGCAATACCCAAGGTAGCAGCCAGATCTTTGGTCATATTAAACATCCGCTCCGCCTTCACATTACCATCCAGGTAATGGCAATCGCCCATGTGTCACCCGGCAACCAAGACGCCGTCTGCTCCCAACTCAAAGGCCTTCAATATGAAACCTGGATTCACTCTGCCAGAGCACATCACCCTTACGATCCTAATGTTGGGAGGATATTGAAGCCTGCTCACCCCCGCCAAATCAGCGGCAGAGTAAGCGCACCAATTACACGCAAAAGCAATTATCTTTGGATTAAATTCCTTAGCCATAAAATGCTCTCCCCTTACTGTTTCAAAGCTGCCTCAACCATGCTCACTACCTCGAGGTCTTCGGCATGATATACTCCTGCCGCCCCTGTGGGACATACACTGGCACATGCTCCGCAACCCTTGCACAGTGCCTCCTGAACCCTTGCCTTTTTTGTCCCGTCAGCCTCCTCATGCACGGCTATGGCTCCAAATGGGCAGGCCTTTTCACACTCTCCGCATCCCCTGCATAAAAACTCATCCACATGGGAGATCATTCCTTCCACAGTGATCTCCTTCTTGGAAAGTATCACCGAGGCCCGGGATGCAGCGGCTTGCGCTTGGGCAATGCTCTCTTCAATAGGCTTGGGATAATGGGCAAGGCCAGCCATGAAAATGCCGTCTGTGGCAAACTCTACGGGTCTCAACTTGGCATGGGCCTCCATAAGGAACCCGTCCTGGTTCAATGAGACCTTGAAGATTTTTGCCATCTCTTCATAAGAGCCCGGCACGATGGCCGCTGCCAGTACTACAAGGTCCGCCTCAATGAAAAGATCCCTGCCAAGGACATGGTCCCTGCACCTTACAACGATTCCCTCCCCCTTACTTGACACTTGGGGCTTGGCCTCCAGGTCGTAGCGCACAAAGATCACACCCTTGGCTCTAGCTTCTCTATAAAGGTCTTCCTGCTGACCATAGGTGCGGATATCCCGGTAGAGCACATAGACATCCTTGTCAGGATCCATTCTTTTCAACTCCAGGGCCGCCTCCATGGTATGGGTGCAGCAAACCTTGGAGCAGTAAGGCCGTTCTGGCTCCCTTGATCCCACACACTGGATGAACACCACCGTTTTTGAGTTTTTCACCCTGTCTTCGGCATTCCTTATGGCCTCGTCCAGCTCTAGGTGAGTGAGCATGTGCGGGTCACTACCGTAAAGGTAATCTTGTGGTTTATATTCTTCCGCACCAAGGGCCAAAATAACGGCCCCATGCTTGACAGAGACCTCTCCATCCTTCCCTGAAAGCACTGTTTCGTAATTGCCTACAAAACCGCCTGAATGCTTGATTTCAGTCCCTTTGTAAAGGTGGACAAGAGGATGGCTCTCTACTTCTTGGATCATCTTGGATAGCTTGACCTGAACATCATCGCCTTGCCAGGTCCTTATCAATCTCAAGGCATTGCCTCCAAGGGCATCCGACTTTTCTACCAAATGAACCTCAAAGCCTTGGCCTGCCAAGTTCAAGGCGGCTGTCATCCCTGATATACCTCCTCCCACTACCAAGGCGCTTTGGACAACCGATATCCTTGGCTCGGGAATGGGTCTTATCAGATTGGCCCTTGCCACAGCCATCCGCACCAGATCCTTGGCCTTTTCTGTGGCTTTCTCCCTCTCTTCAGTGTGTACCCAAGAGCATTGGTTCCTGATGTTGGCCATCTCAAACAGATACTTGTTAAGCCCTGCATCCTGCAACGTCTCTTGAAAAAGGGCCTCATGGGTCCTCGGAGTGCAAGCGGCAACCACCACTCTGTTCAGTCTCTCCCGCTCTATCACTTTCTTCATCTTGTCCTGGGTGTCCTGGGAACAAGAAAAAAGATTTTCCTCCACATAGACCACTCCAGGCAATGTCCTTGCATATTCGACAACGGCTGGAACATCCACAATGCCCCCAATATTCGTACCGCAGTTGCACACAAACACCCCAATCCGAGGAGGTTCTGAAGAAACGTCTCTTTCTGCAGGAAATTGTTTTTCCCTGCTCTTAGTCCCTCTCGCTTCAGAAAGCAATTCCTGCGCCTTTGCAGCAGCAGCACTAGCCTCCATCACCGAGTAAGGAATGTCTTTAGGCGCTTGGAATGCGCCGCAGGCATACACCCCTTCTTTGGTGGTTTGAACCGGATCAAAGGCCGATGTAGCGGCAAATCCATCCTTGTCCAAACCTATTCCCAGCCGTTCGGCCAACTGCCGCGCCTTTTGGCTCACCTCCATACCAGTGGACAGGACCACCATGTCGAATCTTTCTTTGCGTATGGAGCCTTCTTCAGAGACGTATTGGAAAATCAGATCTTTTGTCTGCGGATCTTCCTCAATACTATGAACTCTGCTGCGGACAAACCGCACGCCCTGTTCTTCCCTGGCCCGGTCGTAATACCTCTCAAAATCCTTTCCATAGGTGCGCATATCCATGAAAAATATGGCTGTATCCAGCTCTCCTGAGGCATGCTCCTTTGCAATCACAGCCTCTTTCACTGCGTACATACAACAAACTGAGGAGCAAT
>JAMOVZ010000109.1 GCA_027061865.1 Desulfobacterales bacterium | reverse complement strand
TCGCGGGATCCGACACATTGGAGCCAAGCGATCTTTCGGGGATCCTGTTCGTCGGAAGGCCTTTTGAGATGACCCTGGTAAGGCCCAGTGGAGCTCAAGATCCGCTCGAACTCAAGGCTCGTTACCACATTTGAATAGGAATTATAATTATATGTCTCGTAGAGGGATGGATCAAAATTGCTAAATCCGGCAGATACAATTACTGCCCCTACCCTCAAAGTAATGTTTTTCTCTGTGTCTTCCCAATTGATGGCACCAGAGGGGCAGAACTTTTCGCAGGCCTTGCACTTGCCCTTCTTGAGATAAATGCAGGCATCCTTGTCTATGACATATTTAAGGGGTACGGCCTGTTGGTATGGGACATATATAGCCTTTCGCTTGATCAGCCCCTGATTGTACTCGTCCACCACCTTTTTGGGGCATTTCTCAAAGCAGATTCCGCAGGCTATGCATTTATCCATGTCCACATAACGGGGCCTTTGCAGCAACTCTACTTCAAAGCAGCCCTTTTCTCCCCTGATCCCCATCACCTCACACAGGGTGAGAAGCTCTATGTTCAGGTGCCGGCCGACCTCGACCAGCTTGGGCGAAAGTATTCACATGGCACAGTCGTTGGTGGGAAAAGTTTTGTCTAACTGGGCCATGACCCCACCGATGGAGGGAGAATCCTCCACCAGGTACACATAAAAACCAGAGTCGGCAAGATCCAGGGCTGATTGCATCCCTGCAATCCCACCTCCAACCACCAGAACAGAGCCTTCCGTCTTTCTAGTTCCTTCCATGTCTAACTCCATATGGCAATGCCACGAATTAGTCCATATGACTGGACAGATATGAATAAAGATCCATCACCACCATATCTAGCGATGTATTCTCCTGGGCACAGGTGAGATGGATCTGGCATTTTGGGCAAGCCGTTATAAGCGTGGATGCCCCGGTGCCAATGGCCTCCTTTAATCTGTCAACCTGCATCTGCTTTGACACAGTTGAGCACTCTATCCATCCAGTTGTGCCGCAGCAAAGTGCGTTTTGCCTGTTGCGCCCCATCTCCACCAGACCAGAGTCAGGAACCAATTTTATGAGGTCCCTTGGAGATTCAAATATCTGTGCCATGCGACCAAGCCTGCATGGATCTTGATAGGTGATAGTACCACTTTGGGCAGCCTTGAAATCCAAGCCTTCTGAGGAAATCTTCTTTTCCAGGAATTCAGCCAAGTAAACCACCTCAAAGGGCAGACTGCCAAACAAGTCCTTATATTGGTCCTTGAAAATAGAATAACCCTCAGGGCAGCTGAACAACACGGTCTTGGCGCCAGTAGAAGAAATCACCTCGACATTCCATCTTGCCAATGCTTCGAAGGTCTCCATGTCCCCATTCCAGAAGGCATCGTGACCGCAACAGCGCTCATCGTTGCTCAAGACGGGCTCTATATCCAAGGCGTTCAGCAATTTGAGGGAGCTTCTTGCCATATCCAGAGGGGTGAGTTCCAGGTACCTAAATACTATCTCGTAATAAGGAAGACATCCTACGAAATAGAATATTTCGCCCTGTTCTTTAAATCTTCCTGCCTCCTTTGCCCAACCCAAGCGATCCTGCTTGGCCCCCTTTGCCTGGATGTGAGGTATAACCTGAAATATCCCAAAGTGGGTCTCTTTGGGCCCATTGCCTCCGTCCTTGGCCTTGAGCCTAAGGGTTCTCGCAAATTGAGGGAAATCAATCTCCACCGGGCACCTCACACTGCACCTGGCACAGGTAAGGCACGTCCAAACCTTGCGCTCTTTAAAGATATTGCCCTCCACATCGTCCATGGCCTCTTTAATAATTTGCCGAGGAGAAAACTCGGGCATTAGACGGCTAATAGGGCAGCTTCCAGTGCATACTCCACATTCCATACAGTAATCGATCTGGACTTGAGAAAGCTCCATTTAATACCTACCCCTCTAAGATGCTTAGTTTTCCTGTCCTAAACCTTGAATAGATTGAACGCAGACCGCTATATATACCAGAAAAAACTTTTTTTCAACCGCTTGCTGCTTTCAATTCCAGGTATGATTTCAGCCCATTAGCTAACACGTTGATTAAATCCTAATCTCTTGACACCACACCTACTATCATATATTCCCAAAGGCTGCCACCTTAATTTGGAGGTTTTTGTGGGGCGCGGATACCAAATAGACGAAACAGACAAGAGGGTAATTGCTGCCATCCAAGGTGATCTTCCGCTGGACCCAAGGCCTTTTGCGCTGGCGGCCCAAAAGGTGGGACTGCCAGAGGATGAGTTTATCCGCCGAGTAAAAAGGTTGAAACGCGAAGGCATTATTAGGCGTTTTGGTGCCACCCTGAGGCACCAAGAGGCGGGTTATGGGGCAAACGCCATGGTGGCTTGGCGTGTGCCGGATGAAAGGATAGAAGAGGTGGGGCAGGCCTTGGCTGCCTTCCGCCGGGTCACACATTGTTATCACAGGAAGCCCGCCAAGGGCTGGCCTTACAACTTATACACCATGGTCCACGGTGCATCGGAGCAGGAGTGCAGGAGCCTTGCAAAGGAAATGGCCAAAAAAGTGGGGATTCAAGATTTTCAAGTCCTTTTCAGTCAACAGGAATTCAAAAAGACCAGCATGCAGTACTTCTAGCCAGTAGCTTGACTTATGCCCAATTGCGGGCAAGTGGGCATAATGGCAATCCAAGTAAGCCAGGGAGTGGATCATATGACTACCAAATCAGAAATGCTGTTCCAAGAGGCCAACAGATACATTCCTGGAGGGGTAAATAGCCCGGTGAGGGCGGGCAAGGCCGTGGGAGTGATCCCTCCTTTTATCGCAAAGGCCCAAGGTTGCTATCTATGGGATGAAGATGGAAAACAATATATTGACTACGTAGCTTCCTGGGGC
>JAMOVZ010000108.1 GCA_027061865.1 Desulfobacterales bacterium | reverse complement strand
CGGCTCCGCACTGGTAAGTATCCTGTCCTTGAGACCCATCTGCGCATATTTCATGAATTTCCGCGGGAACTCCACCCCCCTTTCAGAGAGGGGACAGGTGGCGGTGCAGTTTCCACAGTGAAAACACTTACTGGCATCTTTGAGCCCGTACTTCTTCAATTCTTTCATCAGCTTAGGATCGACTTTGACACTCATGCTGTTCCTCCCCAAATTAGCGTGGATTACATTAGCTTATCACGAATCTGGCAAAGCTCATGGGATCCAAAAAAGTTTACCATCCCTTAAAGGGATTGGGGCCTATTTCATCGATTTTGTTGGCAAAATCATCAAGGATCTCAGGAATCCTCTGGTAGTCGATAATGGAAACCGTCTCAAACCGGACACGCTCAGATTCCAGTGCCAACCGATCCAATGTTTCTGAAACCTTACCCAGCCTTATATTGGCAAGCTCACTCCCTTTGATGAAGTGGCATTGATAATCATCACCGTGCTTGCATCCCAGAAGGATTATGCCATCGATTCCCCTGGAGAGGGCATCGGCTATCCAGATAAGGTTCATTGAACCCAGGCATCTCATGGGAACAACCCGGACCCAGGCATTGTATTTCATCCTGTGGATACCAGCCATATCCAGGGCTGGGTAGGCGTCGTTTTCACAGGCCAATACCACTATACGGGGTTTTTCTTCATCCTCCTCGGGAACTTCGATCGCCTTCAGCATGTTTCCTATCATGCCAACAGAGTAATTCTTAAAGGATATAATTCTCTCTGGACATGCGCCCATGCACACACCACACCGCCTGCACCGAGTGACCTGCGGCAGCGGGTTGGCCTCCTCGTCTTCATTTATGGCACCAAATGGGCACTCCACGGTACAACGCTTACACTGGGTGCACCGCTGCATCTGGAACTCTGGGAACGTGAGGTCGCCTGCCCGTGGGTGTACCGCAGCCCCCCTGGTGGTAAGCTCTATGCACTGGATGGCCTTCATAACGGCACCTGCTGCGTCCTCCCCAGCAAAGGCCACGCCCATAGGCCTCCTAACGCACCCTGCCATATAGATGCCGGTTCTCCTGGACTCATACGGAAAGCATATGAAGTGTGAGTCCGGAAAATCGTATTTGAGGGCGGGCACCTCAGGGCCTTGTCTATAATCCAAATTGAGGATGTTGGAGCGCCTGATCACATCAAGGGGTACTTCAATATCCTCCTCTTTCTTCTTCTCTTCCTCTTCTTGCTCCTCTTGGGTTATATCCGGGCCGAATGCGGTCACAGGCACCATACCGGTAGCGAGCACCACCAAGTCTAGATCCTCCAAGATCACCTTTTCCCCGAGCACCTCGTCCTGGGCCTCAACACTCAGCTTTCCATCCGATGCAATCACCTCGGGATCCTGGCATCTGATGAATATCACCCCTGCTTCCTGGGCCTTTCGGTAAAGGTCTTCGGCCTGTCCAGGAGTCCTCATTTCTTTGAAGACTATGAACACGCCTGCATCAGGATCTTGTTCTTTTATTTGTAAGGCCTGCTTCACTGAAGTGATACAACACACGGTGGAACAATAGGGAAGGTGGTTAGAATCTCTCTGGCCCGCACACTGAAGAAAGGCGACATTTTTCACCTCTCCCCCGTCACTTGGCCTGCTAATCTGCCCGCTGCCGAATTTTTCCTCAAACATGTGGTTTGTAATAACATTGGGGGATGCCCCAAAACCAAGCTTTTCATCAAGCTTCTCAGGATCATAGGGCTGCCAGCCAGCAGCCACTACTATAGCCCCTATCCTATGTTCAGCAGTGGAGCCATTCTGCTTTATGGTTACTGTAAATAGGCAAGGCCCCCCTGCAGTTTTTTCCACCTGGGCGCCAGTGTAAACAGTTATCTTGTCGTTGTTGGCAACCTCATCAATAAGTTGCTGAATGTCGTTTTCCTGGAGCCCCTGGTATGGAAATGTGGCTATCTTGCCCACTTTGGCCTGGAAACCACCCAATTGGGCCTCTTTTTCCACCAGTACCACATTGCGGCCTGCCTTGGCAGCCTCGAGGGCAGCGGTAAGCCCCGTAATACCTCCTCCCACCACCAGGATGTCGCCGGAGAACTCTTCTTCAGGTTTAAAGGGTTCAGGCAGTTCCATGTCATTTACTTTGGCCACACTCATTCGGAGGTAGTCTTCAGCCATCATCTGGGTATCTTCATCCCCTGGCGGATGGGTCCAAACCACCTGCTCCCTGAGGTTTACCCGGTCAACAATACACCCTTCGAATGAAAACACATCGTACATCACCCTAGGGGAGCAAGCTGCGATGATTATTGAATTGACACCCTCCGAGTTCATGTCTTCCTTAATCAAACCCACGCCCTCTTCACTGCAAAGGTTTGGATGGGTCTTGCATATGGGAATACCGCTTTCTTCTGTCACAACCTTGCCCAACTGCTCTATATCAAGGGCATCTCCAATGCCACATCCCGTGCAAATATAGGCTGCAAGTTTCTTTTCCATTGACCTACCTCCTGGCGATGGATTGAATGGCTTTCAAGGCTGCTGCCGTACCATCTTGTACAGACTCTTGCACCCCCACAGGGGTCCTTGTACATCCGGCTGCATAGATTCCGGGGTATGCCCTTTGGGAGGCGATAAATCCGTAATCATCATAGGGCACCTCCAAAGGAACCTTTTCTTCCGAGGTGTTGGGTTGCATGCCGGTGGCAAGCACTACCATGTCCACAGTGACCTGCTCCAAGGACTGGGAAGTGGTATCTTCCACGGTCAAAAGCAATTGGTCCCCGTCAGGCGCCTTTTCTACCTTTGCCACCTTGCCCTTGAAAAACTCCACATTCCCGCGCTCTTTGGTCATGGTGTAAAAGTCTTCCATCCTGTCCGTGGCCCTTATGTCTATGTAAAATATATAGACCTTGGCATCAGGGATCTGGTCGAGAACGTAGTTTGCATGCTTCATTGAGGCCAAGCAGCATATGCCGGAGCAAAATGGAAGATGGTTTTCATCACGGGAGCCTGCGCATTGGACAAACGCCACAGACTTGGGAGGTTCGCCGTTTGAAGGCCTCAAGATCTTGCCTTGAGTCGGCCCTGCCCAGGAGGCAAGCCTCTCCATCATCACGTTGGTGATCACATCCGGGTAATAACCAAACCCGTATGTGTCTAATTTATTGGCGTCGTAGGGTCTCCACCCTGTTGCCCATATAATGGCTCCAACCTTTAGATTCAAGGTCTTGGGCTGATCATCCAGATTTATGGCCTCGTACGGGCAGGCATCCTTGACCTTCTGTGCCTCCGCGCTCTGAACAAGTGAAGGGTCAAGGACGTAGCGCATGGGAAATGCCATGATGTGTGGCAGATATGCTGCCTTTATCTTGTCCATACCATAGTTAAACGGATTCTCTATCTCCAAGCTGCAGGCTTCTTCACACTTCCCGCATGCAGTGCATTTTTCATTTACATAGCGCGGATTGATCTTTATGGTCACATCAAAATCGCCCTCCTGCCCCTTAATCTCTTCCACTTGCGCCATGGTGAAGAACCTGATCCTGGGATTGTCCTTTACCCGCCTGAAGTTGATCTCAAGGCCACAATAGGGAGGGCACAATTTGGGAAAATAGTTATGAAGTTGCGCCACTCTCCCCCCTAAGTAGGGATTCTTTTCCACTATGTAAGTATCATAGCCCGCCTCCGCCGCCTCAATGGCCGCCGTAAGCCCACTCATGCCTCCGCCGACCACCAGGATACTTTGGGTCTCTTTCTGTGCCATATTCTTCCTCCTCCACCTGTATGGGACATTTCAGGCCTATCCCCATAACTGGATAGCCCTGCCTCCTACCCACATTTGATCAAATTAGAGGTCGCTGCCACGCTATATATAAAAAAACACTGTTCACTGCAAATAAAAAACAATAGACCCAAAAACCCCTTCGCCGAGATTAAACCACGGTATATTTAGGACCACCGCCGCCCTCGGGCGGGACCCAGGTGATTATCTCATAAGGATCCTTCACATCGCAGGTCTTGCAATGGAGGCAGTTGGAAAAATTCAGCTTAAGATTTGGCTTTCCTGTCTCCTCGTCCACCTCCATTTCGTAAACATTGGCAGGGCAAAACCTCAAGCAAGGATTCTGGAACTCCTCCTTGCACTTGGTATAGCACACATTCAGGTCTGCAATCTTCAAGTGAGGGGGCTGTTGCTCTTCGTGTGTGGTGCCAGAGTAATAAACATCTGTTTCCTTATCAAAGGTGAGTTTGCCATCAAATTTTATTATGCCCTTTTGTTCATCACTGGGCTCATTGGTCCCATAAAACTCCGAG
Source organism: Desulfobacterales bacterium (assembly GCA_027061865.1). Lineage (GTDB taxonomy): Bacteria > Desulfobacterota > DSM-4660 > Desulfatiglandales > Desulfatiglandaceae > JALVMN01. Next base: position 8,749 of record JAMOVZ010000108.1, on the reverse strand, counting down.
ACCTTCTTTAGGCGGGAGTGGTCAGGCTCTGATGGCAGCCTGTCCTTCAAAATTTTCCCCCCAAGGAAGTACTGCAGCCCTCCCTTTATCATTCCCGACCAAAGCCCTCCTTGAAAGGCTTGGTGGAAGTTGCGGGACCGATAAAGCTCTTGGCCCACCTGACTTTCAAATAGGGAGTTCTGGTATGACTCAAGCCGCGAGGCAGAAAAGTCCTCTGATATCAGGGCTTGGAATATGGCCTCAGCTGCCAACATTCCTGACTTCATGGCCACATGGACCCCCTTGATTTTCTGGCTTATAAAGAGATTGCCAGAATCCCCCACGATCATACCGCCATCAACTACCAGCTTGGGGATAGAAAAATACCCGCCGACTGGGGCAGTATTGGCGCCATACTGGACAATGCTGCCTCCTTCCAGCAACGAAGAGACAAATGGGTGCAGTTTGAACTTTTGAAATTCTCTGTGAGGGTCAAGGTATGGATCCTCATAATCCAGGCCCGTCATCAGGCCAATGGAAACCCGATTATCACTCATTCCATATATAAAAGATCCTCCATAGGTCTTTCCCTTGTGAGGATAGCCCATGGTGTGGATCACATCGCCCGGCTCAATCCTTCCCTCGGGTATCTCCCACACCTCTTTTACTCCAACCACGTAATTGGAAGGGTTCCTTCCCTCGTCCAGGTTGAATTTTTTGATCAATGTCTTGGTCAGACTCCCCCGGGAGCCTTCGCCAAAGACCGTGACCTTTGCATGCAGGTCAATACCTGGTTCATAGTTTGACTTTTTGTTGCCGTCAGGGCCGATGCCCTTGTCACCGGTTCGAACTCCGATTACACGGTCGCCATCATAGAGGATCTCTGTCCCGGCAAAGCCTGGAAATATATCAACCCCGCTGTCTTCCACTTGTTGGCCCAGCCACTCAGTGAATCTAGCCAGTGAAATCACGTAGTTGCCATGATTGTTAAGCGGGGGGGGCACCATGGGAAACTTGAACTGCCCTTTCTCAGTCAAAAAATAGACTTCATCCTTCTTTACTTCAGCCTCCAGGGGTGCCTCCTTTTCCAAAAAATCCGGGATCAGTTCCTTCAGGGGGCCTGGATCCATCACAGCCCCTGATATGGCATGGGCCCCAACATAAGCCCCCTTCTCCAGGATGGCCACCATCAACTCCTCTAACTTCTTGCCTTCGCCACCTGCCTCAACTTTTTTGTTATGCTCTTTGACTAGATTCATTAAATGAAGGGCTCCGCTTAGGCATGCAACCCCGCCGCCCACAAAAAGAACGTCAACCTCCATAATGTCTCTTTCTTCCAATTCCCTCCACCTCCTTTACCTTAGCTTTTCTATCAGCAAGAGCTCCGACTGGCTTAATCATTCTTATTATTAGGAGCAACTCGCATCTTTAGGGTCTCTTCGATCATTAAAATGTATTTCAGGTACTTGAAGCCGAACCGCATCATGGCAATATCATCGGTCCGCATCTTTTCCAATTCTTGTTCATCCACCTCAAAGAGATCCAGAAATCTGCTCTCAAATATAAAACTCCTGAATTTGTCCACATCATAGCTGGCCATGAATACAAGCTGCTGTTTGTCTTGGTCCAGAGGTGGGCCAGAGGCCCCTCTTCGCCTCAACTGGATATCATTCCATTCATGGTTCATCTCATCATATTCATCAGCCCCTTGATTGGCCCGCCATTCGGCTATGGTCCATTCTTTGTCTTCCTTGTATCCAAGGCAATTGGGATCTTTTATAAAAAAGTAAAACTCTTCTTTTACAGGCCCTCTGTCCGAGGCTGCCACTACAAGCCCCTTGCCAACTGGATAATATCTGCAATTTAGGGGCCTGCATTCGTAAACGGAACAGCCCTCTTCAGTGAGAAAAGGGCATTTGCCCTCATCTTCGGTCATCTTAAGGACCGCGTAAGGCTGGCCCGACTTTTCATCCACATATAGGCGCGTATATTTTGCAAGAAACTCATCGGAGGTTATGCCCAGGTGGGCTTTTAACTTCAGGACATCAAATGGGGTGAGTATTATGTCGGCCCTTCTGCAACATTGGGTAAAGCATGCTATTCCCTTATAACAGGAAAATTTAAACTTTGACTCCAGGTCCCTTTTAGTGGGCTCCACGAACTCCGTGCTCATAAACATAAGCTATTTCCCTCTTATGGCCCTCAAGGCCTCAAATTTTTTATCAGGTTTGATATTGAGGACGTCCTCATTAAACAAATTAAATCGTATCCATTTGAAACCAAAAAGGAGCAACTTTTCATCATCCTGTTCTAATTCTTTAATGGCATCTTCCTCCATTTCAAACATGTCAAGAAATTTCCAGGCAAAGAGGAAGGTCCTGAACTCGTCCAGGTCATAACAAGCCCGATATAAAAGCTTTGACTTCTTTTCGTCAAGTTTATTCCCTTTGGAGAAAAATTCGTGTGAGGTTATCTCGCTGTAAAGGACATTCATCTCATCATATTTTTTTACACCTTGGCTCTCTTTCCACTCCTCTACCGTCCACTGCCGATCTTCCTTGGTTCCTAAGCAGGAAGGCTTCTCCTCTACCATATAAGTTTGCCCGTCCTCTCCAGCAGGGAATAAGGGATACATCCTGCAGGACCAAGGTCTGTCCTGATATATCATGCACCCTTCCTGGCCCAGAAAAGGACAGGTCTTATTATCATTGTCCATCATCCTGATCAACACATAGGGGAGGCCCTCTTCTCCCAACAATGTAACTGTGTATCGCTTTAAAAACTCACTGGAGGGGATCCATAGGGTCCTTCTCATCCGAAGGACATCATAAGGAGTCAAGAAGATATTCACATCAGAACAACACTTGTTGAAACAAGGCAATTCCTTATGGCACCTAAACCTGAATTTTTCTCCTTCCGGGAGTTTCCTCAAGTATCCACTCCGTTCAGTCATGGCTTTTACAGTTGCAAACTAATATTAGGGGCGACCCGCAAAGGTCGCCCCTTTCTTGCTACTCAGCCTAACAAAGAAAGCAGGCCATCAACCTACGCCAGCTGCCTCCTGGTTGCTGGTTACACCAGTGGGTGAAGTGATGATAGGAATCATCGGCCTATCAAACACGGTCCATTCCTTCTTTTCTGCATCATACTTGACGTTGATGAACTTTCTCTCATTTTCGTCAAGCTTGAGATAGTCGTGTTTGAAATAGTAGCCCGGCCAGCGCGATTCCTTCCTTGCCAACCTGGTCCTGGTACAGGCCTCGGCCACGTAATACCTGTGTATAGCTTCCCAGGCCCTCATAAGCTCATGGTTGTTCACTGAAACATCGGCTGCAATCTTCTCGATGTCCTCACCGCAGAAGCCAAGTTTCCAAAGGGCGGTCTCAAGCATCTTGTCCGATGTCCCAAAGGTGGTTTCCCAGCCACCAACGTACTCGCCCATGATCTTCTGAAGCCTGAACAGGAAGTTATGAGGAGAAATATACCTCGGGTTCACATCTGGACTGGTGGTATAGTCCTTGTTTTCCTCAAACAGCTTCACGGGCCTCAGGACCTCTTCTTTGAGCTTGTTTATGGTCTCATCGGAGACTGTTGGGGTAAAGTCCTTGTGGTCCCTTGCATATTTGACCGCAGATTTGGCTGCAATTCTGCCTTGGACATGAGATCCACTGGAGAACTTGTGAGCACAGGCACCAACACCGCACCCAGCAGTAAATAGCGCCTTAACTGTGGTCATCAGGTTGTACTGTTCAGGAAATGCATCAGCATATTCCTTGGGCATCAGGTCTTCGGCACCACAGACCCAAGCGCCACAGGATGCAGCATGGGAGCCGATAAAGACCGGGTCACCAAGGGCCAGCTCCATGGGTTTTTCCAGAGGATCGACATTGTGGGCAGCCCAGTTGGTGGCGCCGGCAATTGTCATGTCAAGGAAGTCTTCCCATGCCTCGGACTCATACCTCTTAAGTTCCTTCTTTTGGGCCTTGGGGTCGGTTATCTCCTGCTTAATCCTTTCGGCCACCCTTTCAGTGTGCATCCAGAAGGGGTCCTTACCCTCTTTGATGGCCAAAATCATCTCGTAGTTTCTCAGCGGCGTGGGAGTAGGCTTTGCATCTGCATATGGAGCCCACTGCTTCAGCTCGTCGTAGACACCCACATAAGGCTCATCATAAGCATTGGTGGCAGGTGTCTTGAAAAGCAGGAAGAATGTTCCCACCGGGCCATAGGAATCCTTGAACCTGGGAGGCACGAAGGTCACATCCATCTGAGTGAGCTCGCCGCCTGCCTGGAGCACCAGTGCATAGGTGGATCCACCAAGCCAAGGTGGCATCCAGGACCTCCCAAAGCCCTCGCCCTGGGATCTCGGCCTGAATACGTGAACAGCACCACCCATCAGGGCCACAATAGCATTGGCCTTAAACACGTAGAACTTGTCTTCCCTGACGCTGAATCCAACCGCGCCACACACCCTGTTTTCCTCGTTCTCATCCTTGAGAAGATGGGTGATGTAGACGCGCTCCAGGAGTTGCCCCTTGTCGCCCAGCTCGGCTAGGGCTGCCTTGGCTGCCTCGGCAACGATGATCTTGTAGCTCTCGCCCGAGATCATCACCTGCCATTCACCGGACTTTACATAGTTTCCATTTTCATCTTTCCAAAGGGGAAGGCCCCACTTGTCAAACAGCTTCACAGAGGAGTCGACATGCCTCCCTATGTCAAAGACCAAGTCTTGCCTTGCCAGGCCGCACTGGTCATTGGTTACATATTCGGTGTACCTGTCGGGTTTGCGGGGGTTTTGGCTAACCTTTCCGTCCAGGCCCATGTAAGTGTTGATAGCAGAAAGCCCCATGGCCACAGGCCCGCTTCTGTCAACAGCAGCTTTGTCAACCCAGGTTACGGTCAATCCGAGGGGTTTTGCCCAATAGGCCGCCTCTACGACGGCACCGCACCCTGCCATTCCTCCGCCAATTATCAACACATCAGTATTTATGACTTCTGTGGTAAACTCTTTCATCGTCTCACTCCTTTCCTGTTACTGCAGTTTAGGGAGTTCATCCACGCCCAGCATTTGAGGCTCGGAAAACAACAACTGATTGTCCAGATCATCAGGATTAGCTTCAGGAAATTCCTCGAATGGCTTAATGGAGCCCTCAGGCGTGGTCCTAATGGGGTACTTGAACCGCTTGATCCTGCCGTCCCTGAAAGTGATCGTCCACATGATATCCTGGCTTCCCCTGAGAGGTGTGGAAGCAGCGCCCAGAGGCATAAAGTCGGCATAGCCTCTCACATCCATGGCCTGCTGGGGACAGATCTTCACGCAGCAATAACACTCCCAGCAGTAATCAGGCTCTTGGTTGAATGCCTTCATTTCCTTCCCGATAAGAGAGCCGTCCTTGTCCAGCATCATCAAGTCATTGGGGCAGATGTACATGCAAGCAGTCTTGTCCTGCCCTTTGCAACCATCGCATTTTTCCGTTATCACATAGCTTGGCATTATTACACCTCCTGAATTTTTATTATGTATTAAGAACCCAAAATCAGCCTCGATAATTAATCTCTATCCCCCTCTTACACCTCCTTTCCTTTTGATTGTGGTTTAAGTTGAGAGTGTTGCCTATTTTTTCACCTCCGCCTCTCCCGTTGCGTGGCCGTGGAGCTTGATCTCCACTTTCTCTTCCAGACTCTGGTAATACTCCTTCAGGATCTGCAGAACCTCAGGCCTAGAGAACTGCGGAGGCAATTCACCTCCCTCAGAAAGGGTCTTTCTCACTAGGGTCCCAGAAAGGAGCAACCTGTCCTCCTTGCCATGAGGGCAGGTCCTCATTGAGGCCATACCTTCGCATTTAAAGCAGTAAAATGTCCAGTCAATATTCAGATTCTGACACTTGAGGGCGCCCTTGGGAATCTCATCAAAGATTTTTTGGGCGTCAAAAGGGCCGTAATAATCACCTACACCCGCATGGTCTCTGCCTATGATCATGTGCGTGCAACCATAGTTCTGCCTGAAAACTGCATGCAACAAGGCCTCACGGGGGCCAGCGTAGCGCATCTCCATGGGATAACCACCCTGCACCACCGTATCCTTCACAAAGTAATTATCAACAAGCACCTGGATGGCTCTTACCCGCACATCTGCAGGAATATCCCCAGGTTTCAGTTTACCCACCAGTTGGTGGATATAAACTCCGTCCATGATCTCTACAGCGATCTTTGCCAAGTACTCATGGGAACGATGCATGGGATTGCGGAGCTGGAGCGCCGCAACCTTCTTCCATCCCTTTTCCTCAAAAATCTTCCTTGAATCCACCGGCCTGTGGTAGATTTCCTTGAATTTTTCCGGATAATAGCTCTCGCTCAGCACCTTCACCGGCCCCGCGAGATTATATTTGCCTTGGGCCATTACCTTTTGCACCCCTGGATGCTCGGTGTCGGCAGTTTTATAGACGGCTTTACACTCGTATTCTTTATCTATTGTGTATTTTTCATTCACTTGCATGGTGGCCATCAAGGTGCCGGTCTCCTCATCGATAAGGGCCAGCTCATCACCTTCTTTTATATCCTCATCGTCTGTGGAAAGGGTTATCGGGATGGGCCAAAAGGTGCCATCGGCCATGGTGAAGTTGTCGCATACACCCTTCCAATCCGCCTTGGTCATAAATCCTGTAAGCGGCGTAAAGGCCCCTATTCCCATCATGATGAGATCTGAGGTCTCCCTGCTGGTGATGTTAATGGGTTTGAGGCCCTCGGCCCTCTTGATTTCGGCTTGCAACTCATCGCCCTCTAGGAGCAAGGGCATCAAACGCTCTTCCTTTCCATGGGGGGGGATCAAATCTGACATAGACTTACCTCCTTAAAATTATTTTATTGCCTCTCTTCCACCCAACCAGAATTTAGTATTTTTACTGAGCTTGTGCTTTTTGTAACAAAGTGCATTTATAACCAAATTTGCTCCTCTGTCAAGTAAAAATGAACGCCAAATCACTCTGAGTTACAAAAAAATTCCGCGCAATCTTTTTTGGCTTAACTTATTGAACTCCCTATCAATTCCACCTGCTCTCTTGAAAAGCCTTAGTGGCAGGCTCGTATCCATTTTGCCAATTTTAAGAGAAATGTGCTAAAAACTTAGAAGCTTTTATAAATAACTCCTGGCAGTGAATTCCCGCCGATCCCATTTAACCAGGAAAAGATATAGCAGGGAGCTAGATGATGAAAGTGACTTTCCTAGGCTCTGGAACGGGGGTTCCCTTGGCCTCCCGCGCTTCCCCCTCTCTACTGTTGTCCACGGAGAATGAACTTTACCTCCTGGATCTGGGTCCCGGAGCACTTAGGAGGCTCGCCCACCTAGGAATCAGCCACGAACAGATTTCAGGGGTTTTTATCACCCACTTTCACCTAGATCATTCCTTGGACCTGGTGCATCTCCTTTTTGCAACCAGGCACCCGCCTGTGTTGAGGAAACGGGCACCTTTTTTCATTGCAGGCCCATTGGGATTTAATCAGTTCCTCTCTGGTCTTCACTCTGCTTATGGGAAGTGGATTTCCCTCCCAGAAAAATTATTAAAAGTGGTAGAGATTGAGCCTGGGAGCCACATTACCGGCCTGTGCCCCCGCCTAACTGTAAGAACGGCCTCAACTGGCCATACCCCCCGCAGCTTGGCATACCGGTTTGATCACCCGAGGGCCGGCTCCATTGTGTACACAGGCGATACCACTTGTTCACAGGAGGTCATAGAGCTTGCCCAAGGGGCCGATCTTATGGTCACAGAATGCTCATTTCCTGATGAAATGCCCGTAGAGGGGCACCTTACCCCAGCTCTTGCAGGCAAGATGGCCCACGAGGCAGAGGTCAGGAAACTTGCCCTTTGCCATTTCTATCCCGAGGCCCTGGCCTCCAATATTTCAGAGCAATGCCGGGGCCATTTTCATGGGGAACTTGTCCTATCGTCCGATGGATTGGTTCTTGGGCCCTAAGGCCCCTAGAATGAGCGTTCTAAAATAAAGCTATTGAGTTCCAAGAGGGCCAGCTTGGTTGGCCCTTCCGGCAAGGGTCCCAGGTATGAGGCAGCCTTCTCCACAAACTTTTGGGCATCCATCCTCACGCGCTCCAGGGCCCCGTTCCGCCTCACAAGCTCCACCACCCTTTGAAACTTCTCCTCTCTGTCTTTAGGGCGATCCGGCTCAATCTCAGAGAACGGCGCCAATAAACTCCGGCGTCTCCTGGAGTCCAACTCGGCAAGCGTGTAGATAAGGGGAAGGGTGACCTTGCCCTCCCGGAGATCCTTGCAAACAGGTTTTCCCATCACCTCCCTGGTGGAGGCATAATCCAAGAGGTCATCAGTCAACTGGAAGGCTATTCCCATGTTCAGGCCAAAGTGGGCAAGTGAGTCCACTTCCCTTTGACCGGCACCAGCGGCCAGCCCCCCGCAGGCACAGGCGGCAGAAAGGAGCACCGCCGTCTTGGCCACGATGATCTCCATGTAGGTCTCAGGGCTGATCTCCCAGTCCCAAGTGTGGAGGAGCTCCAGCACTTGCCCCTCTGCCATCCTAGTGGTGGTTTCAGTAAGGCACTTCAAAAGCTGAAGGTTCCCGTAAGACACAGCCACAGAAAAGGCTTTTGAATAAAGGTAGTCGCCTTCAAGCACTGCTGCATGATTGCCCCATAGCACATTGGCTGCTGGTTTCTTCCGCCTCAGTTCAGCATTGTCGAGCACATCATCGTGGAGCAGGGATGCTGTGTGGATGTATTCAAATACTATGGAGAGGGGGTAGAGGG
>JAMOVZ010000107.1 GCA_027061865.1 Desulfobacterales bacterium | reverse complement strand
TCTCTAAGAAATCATGGTAAGTTTGGGCATAAGGAGGAGAGGCTTCTTCAGGACCTACAAAGACAAAATCCTTTATGGTCGCAAGATCATCCTTGATGGAATTGATTCTATCTACGAACTCGGGGCCAAAGATCATGGCCTTTGCCTCGGCAATACCGGCACAGTACTTTATGTCCTCACCAGTAAAGCGGAAGTTAAGGGGGACCGCCCAGGCCCCTGTCCGCAATATGCCAAAATAGGCCGGCAACCATTCAAGGCAATTCATCATGAGGTGGATCACCTTGTCGCCCTTTTTAATCCCTTTTTCAATCAGGGCGGTGGCGACACGATTAGCCGCCTCGTCAAATTCTTGCCATGTGATGCTGACCCGCTTGCCTTTTTCAGGTTCTCGTTCAGTCAGGGCCACCTCGTCTCCATACATTCGGGCATTTCTGGCCAGGATTTCTGTGATTATCATGGATAAGATTCCTCCTTTGAAGCTATATTTCAGCTACAAAGTGACTGTAAAAAAGCCTCTGATTTGTGTCAAGGAAAATAGCTTGGAAGGAGCGGAATAAGCTCTAGCGGGAGAGTTTCTGGAGCATGGCCTTGGCCACAGGAACAAATGGAGAGTCTGGTAACTGCTTCAAAAATTGCTCGAGACTTTTTTTTGCCTTGTCCTCTTCTGTGGTGGAGCTATAGACCCTGGCAAGGCTTAGGTGGGCCAGGGCCTTAAATGGCCCATCAGGGCCATTGAGCACCTCTTGGAGCACTTCCTTGGCAGAGGCCGGATCGCCCTTTGCCTCAAAACATGTGGCCATGGCAAGTCTTGTGAGGGTTTGGTACAGGGTCTCTTGGCCCATCTCCCCCAGAAACTTCTTGTAGAGCTTGATAGCTTCATCGTACCTGCCCTGTAGATAGGCTGCCATTGCGGCCTCGGGCAGCGCCAGCGGCGCCACCTTTGAGAGCCCGTAGTCTTCAAAAACCCTCTTGAAACCTTCCTCGGCCTTCTTCCACTCTTCTGGGCTTGCATCTGGATGCAGGCTTTTGAGTAGGATGGAATAGGCCTGGTTATAAGCTTCTTGGGCTTTTTTGTTTGTATAACGCCAGTAACCCCAGCCTGCCACATAGAGGCCTATAAGCACCCCAATTATTACTGCGGCGGTCACGAGCTGGTTTCTGTGAGTAGAGACCCAGTTGAACGCCCTTGCAGAAAAGGTGAGAAACTCATCGGGTTCTTTGAGAAGCTCTTTTCTCTTGACTTTTTTCTTGGCCATTTTACCCGGCTTTTTGCAACTGATTAATAAACGAAGGCATTGATAACAGAGAGCTTTGAGGTGAGTCAAGGAAAAAGCCCCTTGCTTTTCCTGTCTCTTGAGGATTACATTGCACAGGTAACTCGGTTAAAACTGGGGAGTCGGCTCGAGTGGAGTACCTTGATAGATTCTTGGAACTGCTGAATACCTTGCCCCCGTGGCTGGCCTATTTTTTTCTGGGACTCAGCGCATTCATAGAAAATATATTCCCACCCATTCCAGGGGACACCATCACTGCCTTTGGCGCATTCATGGTGGGGACCAATAGGTTGAGCTTTTTTGGGGTCTATGCCTCCACCACCGTGGGGAGCCTTGCCGGATTCATGGCCCTTTTCTGGACAGGCAGACTGCTTGGCAGAACCTACTTCCTGGAAAGGGAGTTTAGATTTTTCAAAAGAGAGGACATTGTGAGGGCCGAGGAGTGGTTCAGGAAATACGGCTACCTGCTGGTGCTCATGAACCGATTTCTGCCCGGCATCAGATCCGTCATATCCATATCAGGAGGCATTTCTCGGCTAAACACCTTAAAGGTAGCGGCTCTCGCGCTGATTAGCTGTGCTGTGTGGAACTTGATATGGATAGCAGCGGGCTATAGCCTGGGGGCCAACTGGGATACCGTGAGAGAAGGCATGTCCAGGATCCTGCTACGGTATAACACCGCGGTATTTATAATCCTTGGCATAGTGGTGGCCTGGTTTTTGCTCAAAAAGTTCCTGTTCAGCAAAAAGGAACCAAGCTGAGTTTAGGCATAAGGAGGGACGAGGGCATGAGACGATTTTTGTTCGCTACAGTGGTTTTGCTTTTAGGGCTAGGAGGAGCGCATGCTGTTGGCCAAAGCTCGCTCAAGGCCTCAGAGCGGGAAATCCACAAAAGCTTTGAGGCCAAGATACCAAGGGATAGGATAATAGGTGTAGAAGAGTTTCGCAGGGTATATGAGGATGTGATGAAAGGAAAGCGCTCTGCCTATCTGATAGATGTGAGGAGCCACCCTGAGTTTTATGCCTTTCACATTGAGGGGACTGATCACATCCCCTCAGGCCATGTCTATTCCATACCCAGAAAGATACCCGACCCAAATGCTGAAATTTATGTGTTTTGTAGAACTGGATACAGGGCCAAATATGTGGCGGGATTCCTTTATGAATTCGGGTATAAGAATGTTTGGGTCTATGAGGATGGTGTGAGGGGATGGGCAAGGGCAGGATTGCCTTTTGTGAACCGACTTGCCGGTAAGTTCAAGATCATTGAGCTTACTAGCCGGCTGTCCAAGCGGGAAAAGTCTTTTCGCATAAGGGAATTTCATCCTTATTAACGTTGACAATTATTTATCTCATGGTATGCTAGGGGGCAGCGGGACGGCTCTGGCCTTTCCACCGAACCCTCAGTGGCTTGTGAGACCTTACCACCTCCCTTGTCTTCGGGGGCTCTGGCCCAAAAAGGGCCTGGAAGATACAGGGCCAACCCGCTACTTTACAGGCCAGAAGGGATGGGGCAGAGAGGTTGACCTAGTATAGAACCTTCTTAATGGAGGAGATAAATGGAGGAGCTTGCAAGAAAGATCGCCATTGCCATAGTGATGATTGTGCCTGCCTTTGTAATTGCAGGGCTGCTGTGGGATATAACGGAATCATGGGCCGTGGTGGTTTTGTGGGAAATCGCCATGGTTGTGATCTATTTCTCCGTCATAAGGAGGCTTTCGTCACACAATTCTCATCCAAAACAAGCACATGCTTGATTAAGCCCATATTTTGGTCTAAGGCCTCAGCAGGGAACCTTCACGGGAGGTAACACATGAGGCAGAAAGTTTGGGCCGTCCTGCTTTTCGCCCTCCTATTTCTGTGCCCCTTGAAGGTGCTTGCCGAAGAGGGCAGTTTGAGTGAGGCAACTCAGAGCTGCCTTGAATGCCACGAATCGCTTCATCCAGGGATTGTAGGTGCATGGAGGCAAAGCCTTCATGCCAGGAAAGCCCCAGC
>JAMOVZ010000106.1 GCA_027061865.1 Desulfobacterales bacterium | reverse complement strand
AATAAAACAAAAGGCCAAAGAATTGCTGGAGTCGGGAAAGGTCGAGGTATTCATTGGGTATCAGAAGGGTACGGTACCTATGATGAACCATCCCGTAATTATACGCGACCCAGATCACGTGGAGCTGCTTTATTGGGACAGTAATTGTGGCCTTAACTTGTGTAATTATCTTACAAAGCGCACAGAGAAGATCGGTATTGTTGCAACTGGGTGCAATTCCAGAAACATCGTAACCCACATCATTGAAAACCAGATAAAAAGAGAACAGCTATACATCCTAGGTATCCCTTGTGAGGGCATGGTGGACCACAGGGCAGTCAAACGCGCAGTGAAGGGCAATGAGATCCTGGAGTTTATGGAGGACGGCGGCTCTTTTACTGTGAAGGGCTACGGCTTTGAGGAGACATTCAAGAAGGCCGACTTTCTCCAGAGCAATTGCCAGACATGCACTCACCACAATCCAGTGATCTATGACGAGATGCTGGGAGAGCCTGTAAAAGAGCCGGAGGGTGTTGAGGCCTTCAAGGACGTGGAAGGCATTGAAAAGATGGAGCCGGAGCAAAAATGGAATTTCTTCCAGCGGCTGATCTCCAACTGCATCAGATGCTATGCATGCCGGAATGCCTGCCCCCTTTGTTACTGCCCCACTTGCTTTGTGGATGAATCCCGTCCCCAGTGGGTGGGGAAAAGCTCTGACCCAATTGATACCATGACTTTTCATTTCTTGCGGGCCTATCATTGCGCGGGACGTTGCACAGACTGTGGGGCGTGTGAGCGGGTATGCCCCATGGGAATACGCATGCGGCAGTTTACGAAAAAGCTCAACAAGGACGCTTTGGAGCTTTTTGATTGGGAAGCAGGGTTGGATTTAGAACAAAGGCCTCTTTTGGATGTTTACAGGCCTGACGATTACAATGACTTCATAAAGTAGAGCCAAAAAGTTTTGCCGCCCGAAAGCACAAGGGCAGGCGGGATTAGGGGTGTGTTCCATGACTACAAGGATATTTAGTAAGCAGGAATGGGTTGAAGCGCTGAAAAGTCTAAAAGAAGATTACAAGGTATTCGTCCCTGTTCGAGATGGAGAATATCACAATTTTAAAGCGCTAGATGATGGCAAGAAGCCTGACTTTGATTATCAAAACACAAGGCTTTCTGCAAAGGGAGTGGTTTATCCCCAGTCTGAACGGATGTTCATTTGCTCTTTGGACGAAAATGACGCCGAGGCCTTTATCATGAAAGAGGCCCCTAAGGAATATCCGCCCCAGGTGGTAGCGGGAATCAGGTCATGCGATGCCCACGCAATGAGGCTGGTAAATGTAAATTTCGACAATCCTGAGTACAAGGACCCTTGGTGGGTCAGGCGGTACCGGGCAACAATTCTTGTGGGGCTTGGATGCAATGAGCCGTGCTCCACTTGCTTTTGCACCCTTGCAGGTGGCAGCCCTTTTAACAGAGATGTCCTAGATGTGCTGCTCTATGACCTTGGCGACAGATTCCTGGCCGAGGTGATCACTGAAAAGGGGGGGGAGTTTTTCTCGAGGCTTGAAGGAGGCAAGGAGGCCGAAGGCCCTGATAAGAAGATGGCCCAAGAGTTGGAGAATAAGGCCCTTGAAGGGATGCCTGAGCCCCTGTCTGTAGAGGTGTTGAGGGAAAAGGTGCTCCTTGATCTCTTTAACGCTCCGTTCTGGGAGGATGTTGCATTTTCGTGTATTAATTGTGGCACATGCACCTATCTGTGTCCTACTTGCTGGTGCTTTGATATTCAAGACGAGGTTTACAAGAAGGAAGGAGACCGAATTCGTAACTGGGATTCATGCATGTTTCCACTTTTTACCCTGCACGGCTCTGGCCATAATCCTAGGGGGCAGAAATTTCAGCGGGTAAGACAGAGATTCATGCACAAGCTGAAATACTATGTGGATAAATACCACGATGGCATCCAGTGCAGCGGATGCGGCAGGTGTGTGCAGTTTTGTCCAGTCAATATTGACATTAGGCAGGTTTTAGAACTGATGAAAAATTTCTGATATGAGGACAAAAAATGAAGGCTCAAATTCTGGAGGAGGGTGTTTCATTGGAGAATCCTTATCTACCATATCCGGTAAGAATTAAAGAAATAATTACCGAGACCGAGGACAAAAACCTCAAAACCTTTAAGTTCGTGTTCTTAAACAAAGAAGACGAAGAAAAATTTTCGTATATCCCGGGGCAGTTCGCAGAGCTGTCTGTGCCTGGAAAGGGCGAAATTCCCATAGGCATTGCCTCCTCTCCTACTGAAAAGGGCCATGTGGCCTTTACAGTGAACAAGGTGGGTGTGGTGACCACGCACCTCCACAACATGAAGGAAGGCGATATCATGGGGATTCGGGGCCCCCTTGGCAACTCTTATCCGTGGGATGAGATGGAAGGCAAGAATGTGGTAATTATCGGCGGTGGTTTTGCCTTCACCACGCTTAGATCCAGCATTGTTTACATGCTCCATCCTGACAATCGCCCCAAGTTCAAGGATATCATAGTAGTGTATGGGGCAAGGAGCCCGGGGATGCTCCTCTACAAGGAGGAGCTGGCTCAATGGGAACAGCGGGACGACATCCAGATGCACATCACGGTGGATGCCACCGATGATCCCAACTGGAAGTATAACATCGGGTTTGTACCCACCATCACGGAACAGAAGATCACCAGCTCGGATAACGCCATCGCAATTGTGTGCGGCCCCCCTGTCATGATCAAGTTTACACAACCCGTGCTTGAAAAATTGGGTTTCCCTCCTGAGCGGATAATCCTGTCGTTGGAAAACAGGATGAAGTGTGCAATAGGCATGTGCGGCCGCTGTAATATCGGGGATAAATTTGTGTGTAAAGACGGCCCGGTATTCTCCCTTGCCCAATTAAAGGAACTTCCCCCTGAATACTAGGCCAGAGAGGCGCGGAACCTCGTTTCGGCCCCTTTTTACCCCTTTCGTGTTTCGAGGCGTGACCCTTGTGTAATTGACATTGGCCGCTGGAGCAGGCTCTGCTTTAATGGAAAGCTCAGCATTACCCGACGATGCTTGAATTCCAAATTCTTCGATCCGGTGAAGCTCGATGGATGCCCGATCAAAATCGTGTAGCAAAAGGGGCTTGGGGGCAGCGCGAGGAAAAGTTTTGCAAGTCCGCGGGGGCTGATACCGGCAGCAAGTAAGGGCTGAGACGGCGGCCCCATTGTGTATCCATAGGCTTTGGGAAGGGAGAGAAGTGATTCATGTTTGAGTTCTTGCTGGATGAAAAAGAAAAGGCTT
>JAMOVZ010000105.1 GCA_027061865.1 Desulfobacterales bacterium | reverse complement strand
AACGATGACGGCATTATTATGGTGGGCTCTAAATACCGCTATGGGTTTGAGCCTGGAGACCGAGTGCGTTACATCAAGCCCAATGACACGGTAATCGAGGGCATTTTAAAGACCATCGAGGGCAAGGACCGGGCAATCATCCTGATAGAGCTTTTAAGGCGAGAGATAGAGGCAGCTGTCCCCCTTTCTGCCCTGAAGCCTGCTTAGAACATTCTGCCTGCAACAGGACTCTTTGCCATCTTGACGCACAGGCATTTTCAGCTAAAATAGCTAGTGTGTTCACATCTTGAACATATCTTGCCGGGCCATTTCACCCAAATGGCGGTAGCTTGCTAAAAAATTCCTACCTGACACTTACCTCTTTAGAACAGCAAAATCCCATTTAAGGCTTCTTAGAGTGAAAATGCTTGACGACGGCCTACGTTACCGACTTCTCAACCTCCTCAGCAATAAACCAGATATCTCTCAACGGGCCCTTGCCGCCTCGCTCGGCCTCAGCCTCGGAAAAATAAACTATGCCTTGAAAGCCCTGATGGAAAAGGGCCTGATCAAGGCTGAAAAATTCTATAACTCTAAAAATAAACGGGCCTACTCCTATATCCTCACTCCAAAAGGAATGGAGGAAAAGGCCGCGGTTACTATAAGATATTTCAAAAAGAAGATGAGCGAATATGAGGAGCTTCAGGCAGAGATCTCAAGGCTCAAAAAAGAAGTGGAAGAACTGGAGTTGAAAGAGGAATGAACAAATCACCTAATGTTGTGTTCCACAAGGCAGCAGTCACACGCCCGAGGCGAGAGACGCTAAATGGGCATCGAAGCATCAATCTATGGTTCACTGGGCTTTCTGGCTCAGGGAAATCGACCATAGCACATGCAGTCGAAGAGAGGCTCCATCTCATGGGCTGCCGGACCTATGTCTTCGACGGCGACAACGTTCGGCATGGCCTCTGCAGTGACCTCGGCTTTTCCAGGGAGGACAGGGCTGAAAATCTGCGGCGAATTGCAGAGATGGTGAAGCTCTTTATAGATGCCGGTGTCATTTCCTTGACCGCGTTCATATCTCCTTTGGAAAAGGATCGACAAAGAGTCAAGGAGATAATCGGCCCAGAGGATCTGATTGAAATATACTGCAACTGTCCCCTTGAGATATGTGAACAGCGAGATGTAAAAGGCCTATACAAAAAAGCTAGGGAAGGCAAAATAAAAAACTATACAGGTATTTCAGCCCCATATGAAGCTCCAAAGAACCCAGATATTGAACTCTTCACAGGTTATCAGTCAATAGAGGAATGCATTGAAACAGTCATAAGGGAGCTTGTAAGACGCGGCATAATCTTCCGCCACGGATATTAATCTCTCTTTTGAATAAAATTCAAATAGCTTAAAAGGATCAAAATATGAACATAACAATGATTGGTACAGGCTACGTAGGCCTTGTGACTGGTACCTGTCTTGCTGAATTTGGCCACTTTGTCACTTGTGTAGATAAAATCGCTGAAAAAATTGAAGCATTGAACAGCGGCAAAATCCCCATATACGAACCCGGCCTCAAGGATCTAGTACACAAAAACACAAAAGAGGGACGCCTCAAGTTCACCACAAATCTCTCTGAAGCAGTGCCTGACTCCGATGCTGTCTTTATAGCGGTGGGCACTCCTACAAGCCGCCGGGGTGACGGATACGCAGATCTCACCTATATATATGAAGCCGCAAGAGAGATTGCCCCTCATCTATCGAGCTATACCACGGTAATCGATAAGAGCACTGTTCCTGTGGGAACTGCACGCCAAGTTGCCAGGATCATACGAGAGACCAATCCTGATGCAGACTTCGATATTGCTTCAAACCCAGAATTCCTTCGCGAAGGTGCTGCCATAAATGATTTCATGCGTCCTGACAGGGTAGTAATTGGAGTAGACAGTGAGCGGGCTGAAAAAGTCTTGCGCGATATCTATAAACCACTCTATCTCATAGAAACTCCCATTGTCTGCACCACTATCGAAACAGCAGAGCTTACCAAATATGCAGCCAATGCCTTTCTTGCCATCAAAATCAGCTTCATCAATGAAATTGCGAATGTATGCGAGGCAGTTGGTGCGGATGTAACTGACCTTGCCAAAGCAATTGGCATGGATAAGCGCATAGGGCCTAAATTCCTCCATCCAGGACCGGGTTATGGCGGATCATGTTTCCCAAAGGATACATTGGCCCTAATGCGTATTGTGCAGGAGCATGGTGAAAACGTCCGTCTAGTGGAAGCAGCAGTGGAAGTCAATGCAGCTCAAAAGGCACGAATGGTGAAAAAAATTCGTGAAACTCTGGGCGGATCTGAAACGGGCAAAACCATCGCTTTTCTTGGCCTTACCTTCAAACCAGAGACTGATGACATGAGAGAGGCGCCATCAATCACTATCATTCCTGCCCTGATGGAAAAAGGTGCAAAGATAAAGGCCCATGATCCCCAGGGAATGGAGGAGGCAAAAAAATATCTACCAGAAGGAATTAAATATGTTCAAAATGCTTATGAAGCATGTGAAGGCGCCGATGCAGTAGTCCTTATGACAGAATGGAATCAATACAGAAGCCTTGATCTAGAGCGGATCAAGGCCTTATTGAGACAGCCGGTATTTATTGATTTGAGAAATGTCTACGATCCAGACAGGATGCTGGACTTAGGATTCACTTATGCTGGCGTAGGGGTTCTGGTGAAGGGATAACTTTCAAAGTCATGTTTTTCACGGAGAAGTCAAGTGATAATACCAGTGATTTTATCTGGAGGGGCAGGAACTCGCTTGTGGCCACTTTCAAGACAGGCATATCCAAAGCAGCTCCTGGCCCTTACAAGCGAAAAGACATTAATTCAGCAGACGGCTGACAGGGCCAGGTCTATAAAAGGGGCCTCGCCCCCTTTGGTCGTCTGCAACGAGGCGCACCGTTTTCTCATTGCAGAACAGCTTCGGCAGATAAATTTGGAACCTATGGACATTAATACTTGAGCCAGTGGCCAAGAATACTGCACCTGCAATAGCCGTTGCTGCACTACGGAGCCTTGATGCTTGTGAAGGGGATTGCTATCTCCTGGCACTTCCAGCAGATCATCTCATCGCAGATACGAATATCTTTGCGACAGCAGTACAAACAGGGCTACATTATGCCCGACAGGGCATGCTTGTTACCTTCGGCATTGTACCTTCAGCATCTCATACGGGTTACGGTTATATTCACAAAGGCGACAGGCTTGGAGAGGCTACCTTTCTGGTAGACGATTTTGTAGAAAAACCAT
>JAMOVZ010000104.1 GCA_027061865.1 Desulfobacterales bacterium | reverse complement strand
TCAGGCAATTGAGATACTGACTCCTCCTGTCGGGAGAAATGTAAACGAGCTCATCCGCCAGATCAAGGCCTTCCAGCATGTGCGCCAGACCCAAGGAGCCGAGGCCACTCCGTCGGGCTGGGTTCCTGGAAAACCTACCCTGAAACCAGGCCCTGGCTTGGTAGGCAAGGTATGGGAAGAGTGGAAGGTTGACAATGCATTCTAGTCTTAGGGCTGGCCCCCTACATAGGGGGCTATTCCCTTGATTAAACAGAGTTGTCTGTGACATGATACTGGGCAAATCGCCCGCGTGTCTTCACCGGCAGGAAAGGAACTTGGGTTATGCTAGTACTGGGACTTCAGGGCAGCCCCCGCAAGAGGGGTAACACGGCCACAATGCTTTCGTGGTTTTTGGACAGGGCAGGAGCGTTGGGCGCAGAGACCCTGGAACTCCAGGTGCCGGAGCTCAAGATCCAGCCTTGCAAGGAGTGTGGAACCTGCGAGACAAAAGGTTTTTGTCCTATTGAAGACAAGATGCAGGAGGTCTATCCACTGCTGTGGAGGGCAGAGGTGGTGGTCATGGGTACCCCTGTCTTTTTTTATGGCCCCACCGCTCAATTGAAAGCCTTGATCGACCGCTCACAGGCCCTTTGGTCCAGAAAATACGTGTTCAAACTGGATGATCCGGGCAGGCCCTGGAGAAAGGGACTGCTGTTGGCGGTAGGGGCCACAAAGGGGAAAAACCTCTTTGAGGGCACGGGGCTTACGGCCAAGTATTTCTTTGATGCCTTGGGGGCTTCTTATGAAGGTGCATTGACCTACTCAAGGGTAGAAGCTGCAGGCCAGATCAAGGAACATCCAACTGCCCGTGACGATATTTGCAGAAAGGCAGAAGAGATCGTTGGGCCTTTATTGGCAAGAAAGAGGGTGCTTTTCCTTTGCCGTGAGAATGCGTGCCGTTCCCAGATCTCGGCCGCATTCGCCCGTTTCTTGTTTGGGGATAGAATGGAGGTGGAAAGCGCTGGGAGCAGCCCTGCCCATGAGGTGAATCCCTTGATGAGAGCAGCCATGGCTGAGAAGGGGATTGACATGGCCTACCTGGTTCCCAAGTCTTTGGAGCAGGTCAGGATGAAACCAGATCTGGTGATCTCTATGGGGTGCGAACAGAATTGCCCCATGTTTCAGGGGGCCGAGTTCGTAGAATGGGATATGCCGGACCCTTCAGGCAAGGACCTAGATTTCATGCGGTCAGTGCGAGACCAGATAGAGGAAAAGGTCAAACAGTTAGCTGAGGAGTTGGACAGCGGGGGCTGAAGTGGTAATTTACAGTCATGAGCCTGAGCTGGGAGAAAGGCTTGAGGCCCTTTACCATACTTATAATGATCCTAGGCTCATTCAGTTTGATCCAATAAAATATGTGTATTTGTTTGACCACCCTCACCAAAGGGAGATAATGGGTCTCATTGCCTCTTCCCTTGCCTTTGGAAGGGTTACCCAGATCTTCAAGGCAATCGATAAGGTGCTTGAAATCACCAATCAAGACCCCCTTGGCTACATTGAAGAGCTGGGAGAGAGGCCCGAGCCCAAGTTGCTGGCCTTCAAGTATAGATTTGTGACAGGCGAAGACCTCTGGGAGTTTTTTTCCGCCATTTCTCGAATCCTGGCCCTCCACGGCTCAATAGGTGAATTTGTCAGGAAAAATACTAGGGAGGGCTTTTTTTCCGGGCTTGATCAAGTGTTGAGCGCATTTCAGGGAGCAAGACACCTGATGCCTACAAGGCTTCGAGCCTCTGCCTGCAAGCGTTTTTTTATGTATCTGAGGTGGATGGTAAGAGAGGACAATATTGACCTTGGACTGTGGAGTTTCATCTCTCCTTCCCAGCTGCTCATACCACTTGACACACATATATTTAAAACTGCGCAAGACCTGGGGCTCACTTCCAGAAACAGCCCGTCTTTTTTAGCAGCAGTGGAGATCACAGAGGCCCTACGGGGCTTTTGTCCGCAGGACCCTGTGAAATACGACTGGGCGCTGTCCCATGTGGGAATTATACGAAACAATTTTTCTCTGGAGCTTTACCCCAATATGCCAGGGATCAATTACCTTGGGGGGCAATACGGGGGACATGGAAAGGTATAGTAGGATCCATAGGCCAGTGGTTGTGACCGCAATTTGCCTCTGGGCAGCCTTGTTTGCGGGGCATTTGGCTCAGCTTTGGGCCGCACAGATCAAGCCTTCCTCTCATGGGGACCTACGCTCTTTGAGCCTAAAGGATGCGGTAGAAACAGCATTGCGCCACAATCCCATGATATCTGCCAGCCGCTACCTTCTGGAAAGCTCCAGGCAGAGGTATATCCAGGCACGCTCAGGCCTTTATCCCCATCTGAAGATTAGTGAGCGATTCACCCGGACCACCAATCCCATGTGGGCTTTTGGCACGAAGCTGAACCAAGAAAGCATTACCCGGCAGGACTTTGACCCCCGGCTCCTCAATGACCCAGATGCCATTGATAATTTCCAGACCGCCATATCCCTCACCTATCCCCTCTACGATCGGGGAAGGATAAGAAAGGGCATAGAGCAGGCGAGACTTCAAAGGGAAGCTGCCTCACTGAGCCTTGAAACCGTTCGCCAAGAGGTGGCGGTAAGCACGGTTGAGGCCTATTTGAATGTGCTCCTGGCAAAAGAGGAGCTCGAGGTGCTTGCAAAAAGCCTTGAGACTGCCCGGGCCCATCACAGGATGATTCAGGCCAGGTACAGGAGCGGGCTTGTGGTAAAAAGCGATGTGCTGAGGTCGCAGGTTCATGTTGCCCAGTTGGAACAGGATCTCCAGCAGGCAAGGGCGGGACTTTCTGTAGCCTTCTCCGCCCTTTGGGCCACCTTGGGAAAAGAGCATGGAGGAGAGGTGAGGCTCACCACTTCCTTTGACCGGGCCCCTCGCTCTCTTCCTCCGCTCCAAGAGTGGTTGAAAAAGGCATTTGACAGGCGCCCGGACCTGGAAAGGGCCAAAAAGGAGCTTGAAATAGCGGGAAAAGAGCTCGAAAAGGCCAAGGCCGAATACTACCCAGCCCTGTATCTGTCAGGCGCTTATGAGATAAACACAGAGGACTTTGACGAGAGTGCCAACAACTACACTATTGGTGCAGTGCTGGAGCTGGATCTGTTCAGCGGCTTCAGGACCAGGGCCAGGGTGAAAGAGGCTAAGGCCGGTGTAGAAAGTGCTAAAGCCAGGGTAGAGGGCCTAAAGCTCAAGATAGGAGTGGAGGTGCGGCGGAGCTATCACCGGGCCGAAAGCGCTCTGGCCCAGACTAGGGTTGCCCTGTCGGCCATAGGGCAGGCTGAAGAAGCCCTCCGGATCGTGCGGAATCGTTATGAATCCGGGCTGTTCCACCTGGTCCAGCTCCTGGATGCCGAGACCGCCCTTCAACGGGCCCGGCTCAATTATATCCGGGCCTTGCACCAATTTAGGGTTGCAGAGGCTAGGCTGGCACTGGCCTCAGGGGTAGTGTTTGAATACGTGAGCGATATGGGCAGGAGCAAATGATGGAGAAAAGAACCAGGCTTGCGGCGGCCATATGGGCCCCTTTCCTCGTATTGGCTTTGCTAACTGGATGCAGTGAGAAAATCGAGCCGGGCAATAAGGCAAAGGAACACCCCCTTTTTGCCCAGCCCGTCAAGGTAGAAAAGGCAAGGGTCGTGCAGTGGCGGCCATCTTACAAGGCAGTTGGAACCATAGAGGCTGGTATCAGCAGTGTCTTGGGGGCAAAGCTGCTTGGTGAGGTAATTGAGGTTCGGGTGAAGGAAGGTGATCCTGTTACCAAAGGCCAAATCCTTGCCATCATTGACCCGAGGCAGGTGGAAGCAGGTCTCAAGCGGGCAAGGGCTGCGGTTGCACAGGCCAAAAGGCACCTTGAGGCGGCCCGGGCAAGTGCTGAAGAGGCCGAGGCGGCCGAGGCGCTGTCTCTAGCCACTTACAAGAGATACCTGAAGCTAAAGGAGGCCGATTCTGTAAGTGACCAGGAATTTGACCAGATCAAGGCCCAATACTTGAGGGCCAAGGCGGCTCGAACCAGGGCTCAAGCCATGGTGGAAGCAGCCAAGGCAAGGCTGAGAGAGGCCCGGGCCGCACTTTCTGCCTCCAGGGTGAGGCGAGAAGATGCATTGCTGAAGGCCCCCTTTGACGGGGTAGTGGTTCACAAGCACGTTGACCCAGGCGACCTGGTGGCTCCGGGCTCACCTCTGTTTACTATCAAGAGTGCAGCGCGATTCAGGGCGGAAGTGATGGTGCCTGAGTCAAAGGTGGGACTTTTGAGCACAGGCCAAGAAGCAAACGTGGAAGTGCCGGCCCTGGGAAGGATTAAGTTGACAGGTCGAATATCGACCATTGTGCCCGGAGCCGATCCCAGGTCTAGAAGCTTTCTTGTGAAGATAAACCTCCCGCCCACCAGAGGGCTGAGGTCGGGCATGTATGCAGTGGCCTTCATCCCTTCAGCCCCTGCCCGCACCATCTTAATCCCAAAGAGCGCGGTGATTCGGGCAGGCCAGCTTTCAGGAATTTTCGTGGTGGATGAAGGCCATGTGATCCATTTTAGGCTGCTGAGGCTAGGGAGGGAAGTAGGGGAAAGGGTGGAGGTGCTCTCCGGGCTGAAGGAGGGCGAGATTTTTGTAAAAGAGCCGCCGCCGGGGCTGGAAGACGAGTTCAGGATTGAGGTTGCCTCATGAAAAAGATAGGGGCTGCAGGCAAGATAGCCCAATTCTTCATTGATTCAAAGCTCACTCCCTTGATTATAATTTCTTCGATTTTTATCGGGCTGGGCGCGCTCCTGGCCCTTCCCAGGGAAGAAGAACCCCAGATCATTGTCCCCATGATCGACGTGTTCGTGAGCATGCCAGGGGCAAGCGCCGAAGAGGTGGAACAAAGGGTCACCCGTCCCATGGAAAAGCTCCTGTGGGAAATTCCGGGGGTCGAGTACATATATTCCACTTCGAGTCCCGGCATGTCCATGGCGGTGGTCAGGTTCTACGTGGGAGAAGACGAAGAGGAGTCTATTATCAGGCTGCAGTCCAAGTTGCTTGCCAACTATGACCGCATTCCCTACGGGGTGAGTGAGCCCCTGGTAAAGCCGCGCTATATTGACGATGTGCCTGTGCTGGCACTCACCTTTTGGAGCAATCAATATGACCATTACGCCTTGAGGCGGGTTGCAGCCCAGGTGGAGGAGCTCATAAAGCATGTGGACAATGTCTCTCTTACTCAACTGATTGGGGGATACAGGAGGCAGGTGCGGGTCATCTTGGATCCTTCAAGGCTGGCTGCCTTTCACATAGATCCTTCCAGGGTGTTGGGGATGCTTCAGTCTGCCAACCAGGAACTGAACACAGGGCAATATCCCTCCCCTCAAGGAGAGATCCTGATTCAAACCGGAGCATTCCTCCGAACAGCCGAAGATGTAAAAAGAGTAGTGGTGGGAGTCTACGATGGGAGGCCCGTCTATCTAGGAGATGTGGCTTTTGTGGAAGACGGCCCACAGGAGCCTCAAGACTATGTGTTCTTCGGGGCCGGCCCCTCAAGAGAGGAAAAGGGCATTGAGGAGGCCCCTTCCGCGCTGGGGGTTTATCCGGCAGTGACCCTTACGGTTGCCAAGCGAAAAGGGGCAAACGCCATCTCGGTGGTAAACAATGTGCTCGAGCGGGTGGAGGCCGCCAAGGGCAAAATTATCCCTCACGATATGAATGTGACCATTACCCGAAACTACGGGGAGACTGCCAAAGAAAAGTCAGACGAGCTTCTCTACCACATGTTCATAGCGGTCTTTTCTGTCTCTCTCCTTATCTGGATAACCCTAGGGAGAAGAGAGTCCGGGGTTGTGGCCTTGGCCATTCCAGTCACCCTTGCCCTTACCCTGGCGGCCTTTTATCTTTACGGCTACACCCTGAATCGGATCACTCTTTTTGCCCTGATCTTTTCCATAGGCATATTGGTTGATGATGCCATTGTGGTGGTGGAGAACGTGGTGCGCCATTTCCGGCTTCCAGAAAACCAAGGCCGTCCTTTGTGGGAGATCGCAGTGGAGGCGGTGGACGAGGTGGGAAACCCCACCATCCTTGCCACCCTGACCGTCATTGCGGCAATCCTGCCGATGGCATTTGTTGGGGGATTGATGGGCCCTTACATGAGGCCTATCCCCATGGGGGCCACCGCTGCCATGATCTTTTCCATGCTGGTGGCATTTATTGTGACTCCATGGGCTTCGCTCAGGCTCCTGAAAAAAAGGGGCAAGGGGACACATGGTAGCACGGAAGCCGAAGACTGGACTGTCCGCATGTACCGAAGGATCATGGACCCCTTGATTCACCGCCCATTTTGGCGATGGGCCTTCCTGGTAGGGGTCGTCCTGATGCTGCTCGCAGCCTGCGCCCTCCTTTTCGTAGGTTTTGTAAAGGTAAAAATGCTCCCCTTTGATAACAAAAGCGAGTTCCAGGTGATTATCGACATGCCTGAGTCAGCCACCCTTGAGGAGACGGCAGCCGTGGCAATGGAGATGGGCAAATATCTCGAGACCGTGAACGAAGTGGTGGACTATCAAGTATATGTGGGCACGGCCGCACCCTTTAATTTCAACGGGCTTGTGCGCCACTATTACCTAAGGCAGGGAAACAATGTGGCTGACATCCAGGTAAATCTGGTCAACAAGCATCACAGAAAGGCGCCAAGCCACCACATCGCAAAGAGGGTGAGGCCCGTGCTCAAAAAGATCGGTGACCGTTATGGGGCGCGCATAAAGGTGGCGGAAGTGCCCCCTGGCCCCCCGGTGCTCTCCACTTTGGTGGCCGAAGTCTACGGGCCTGATTATGAGAGGCAGAGGGCCATTGCAGAAGAGATCCTCAGGATATTTGACAGCACGCCTGGCGTTGTTGACACTGACATTTACATGGAAGAGTCCCAGAAGAGGTTTGACTTTGTAGTGGACAGGGAAAAGGCGGCTCTCCACGGCATAAGTGTTGCGTGTATCAGCCAGACACTGGCGATGGCCTTGAGGGGACAGAGGGCAGGGCTCCTTCATCAGCCCAGAGAAAGGGAGGATGTGCTGATAGTTGCACGCTTTGCCTTGGAAGAGAGGGCAGCGGTAGAGCGCCTCTCCTCAGTAAAGCTCATGGCTCAAGACGGCTCGTTGGTGCCTCTGTCAGACTTGGTCCGCGTAATGGAGAAGGAGCGAGACAAAAGCATCTATCACAAGAATCTTTTGCCCGTGGTCTATGTGATAGGGGATGTGGCAGGCGAAAAAGAAAGCCCGGTTTATGCGATACTTGAGATGCGGAAAAAGATAGAGGCCATAAAGATTCCTGAAGGTTACAAGATCAAGCAATACACTGCGAGGGTGCCGGAGAGCAGTGAGCGCTTTGCCATGAAATGGGATGGGGAGTGGCATATCACTTACGAGGTCTTCAGGGATCTGGGTATGGCATTTGGAGCCGTTCTTGTCCTCATATTCATCCTTGTAGTGGGGTGGTTCCGCTCCTTTTCAACACCTATGGTCATCATGGCCGCCATTCCCTTTTCTTTGGTGGGGATCCTGCCTGCCCACGGCCTGATGGATGCCTTTTTCACTGCAACCTCAATGATAGGCTTTATCGCGGGCGCTGGCATTGTTGTCAGGAATTCCATCATCCTGGTGGACTTCATTGAGCTGAGGCTGAGGGAAGGCATGCCTCTTGACCAGGCCGTAATCGATGCAGGGGCCGTTCGCTTCAGGCCCATGATGCTGACGGCAGCCGCGGTGGTGGTGGCCGCCTCAGTAATCCTGCTTGATCCCATATTCCAGGGCCTTGCCATATCGCTCATGGCAGGGGAGGTTGCCTCCCTTTTCCTCTCCCGCATGACCGTGCCAATCTTGTATTACTTGGATAAACGCTGGGAGTTTGCCCATGGCCACACTGTGGCAGGCAAGGGGAAAACAGACTTGATGGAATCCCAATAATCGTGCGATGATGTGGGAAGTGATTCCTCGGCAACCTTAGACTCAATACTGTCTTGGACTGAGAGGTAGAGGTATGGAGAAGAAGACTGACCTGCCCAGAAAAGTAAAGATATACACCCTTAGCACCTGCAGCCACTGCAAGGCCACCAAGAGATTCCTGGATGAGTGTCAAGTGGAATATGAGTTTACGGACGTGGACCTCTTGGAAGGCGAGGAGCGGATGGCGATACTAGAGGACGTGAGGAAGTGGAATCCCCGTTGCTCCTTTCCCACCATAATAATTGGTGACAAGGTGATAGTTGGCTTCAAGGAGGATGAGATAAAGGAGGCCCTGGGGGTATGACTGAGGTAGAAAGGCTTTATGAGACGCTGAGAAAGACCCAGGAGCCTAAAGGGTATTACTTCAACCAGGACAAGGAGCGGGTCTTTGAGCTGCTTCGGGCATTATTGGTCAACAAGGAGCGCTATGGGTACATGTCTTGCCCTTGCAGGCTTGCCAGCGGCGATCGGGACAAGGACAAAGACATCATCTGTCCATGTGTGTACAGGGAAGAGGACATTAAGGAATACGGCAGTTGCTATTGCAACCTCTATGTAACCAAAGAGTGGAACGAGGGTAAGATACAACGCCAGTACGTTCCCGAAAGAAGGCCTGCCCGCTTTTTCCTTTAGATACCGCCCCTCGTGCCATCCTCCCCCGCTCTCCCAGCACTGGCTGAGAGTGGTTAAATATCCAGAGGGCGGGGCAAAAGAGAATGATTGGAAAACTTTCAAGATAGGAGGCATGCAAAATGGAGAGCACAAGATTTTCTATTCCGAATATCAGCTGTGGCCACTGTGTAATGACCATAAAGAGGGAACTCTCAGAGATTCAAGGGGTCAAAAAGGTGGAGGGGGACCCTGAGACAAAGGAGATAGTGGTCGAGTGGGAGGCCCCCGCCACTTTGGAAGGAATCAAGGCCATCCTGAAGGAGATCAACTACCCACCAGCAGGTTAGGAGCCGCTCGCATATGGCAGAAAAGCGTGTGACCCTCCCTGTCACTGGGATGACGTGTGCCAACTGTGCCCTGAACATAGAGCGCACAGTTAAAAAGCTTCCAGGAGTCAAGGATGCCAGGGTAAACTTTGCCTCAGAGGAAGCCACTGTTGTCTTTGACAAATCCCAGGTTCAAGTGAAAGACGTGGTGGAAAAGATCAAGGATGCTGGCTATGGGATCGCAACAGCCACCCTTGAGCTTCCCATCACTGGGATGACGTGCGCCAATTGTGCTGCCGCGGTGGAGAGGACCCTCAACAAGAAAGTGCCGGGAGTAGTAAAGGCCTCAGTCAACTTTGCATCAGAGGTGGCCCACGTGGAATACATCCCCTCCCTGGTGGATGCGGAATCCATTGCAAGGGCAGTCGAAGATGCCGGCTACGGGGTGATACTCCCCAAAGAGGCAGAAGACCAAGAAGATGCTGAGCTCCGGGCCAGGAAGGCAGAGATAAGGGATCAAACCAGGAAATTCCTGGTGGGTGTGGCCTTCTCAACCCCCCTCTTTTTCCTCAGCATGGCAAGGGACTTTGGCCTGCTTGGCCCTTGGGCCCATGCTGCATGGATGAACTGGCTGTTCTTCGTTCTTGCAACACCTGTCCAGTTTTATACCGGCTGGGATTACTATGTGGGGGGATGGAAGAGCCTCAAAAACAAGTCCGCAAACATGGATGTCCTGGTAGCCATGGGCTCCTCTGTGGCCTATTTCTATTCCCTGGGAGTGCTCCTGAGCCCTGCCTTGGGAAAACACGTCTATTTTGAGACCTCTGCGGTCATAATCACACTAATAAAACTTGGGAAAATGCTGGAGGCAAGGACCAAGGGCCGCACGGGCGGGGCCATCAGGAAGCTCATGGCGCTGAGGCCCAAGACGGCCACGGTGCTGAAAGATGGAAAAGAGGAAATGGTGCCCCTTTCCCAAGTCCGGGTGGGCGATATCCTAGTGGTAAAGCCAGGAGAAAGCATCCCTGTGGACGGAGTGGTCATCGAGGGAGAGTCAAGCGTTGATGAGTCCATGCTCACGGGCGAGCCCCTGCCTGTGGATAAGCTCCCAGGTGACCAGGTGGTGGGTGGAACTATTAATGGTCAGGGCTGGCTCAAGCTAGAGGCAAAAAAGGTTGGAAAGGACACGGCCCTTGCCCACATTATCCGGATGGTTCGAGAGGCCCAGGGAAGCAAGGCGCCGGTACAGGCCTTGGCTGACAAGGCGGCGGCGATTTTCGTGCCCGCAGTTATAGGGATTGCTTTTTTGACATTTGCCCTTTGGTGGATCCTGGGAGGGGAATTTGTGCCTGCCATGATCAGGCTCGTGGCAGTATTGGTGATAGCGTGCCCCTGCGCCCTTGGCCTTGCAACCCCCACAGCCATAATGGCCGGCACCGGAAAGGCTGCAGAAAAGGGGATATTGTTCCGTAACAGCGAGGCGCTCGAGGTATCCTCAAAGCTCGACACAATAGTGCTGGACAAGACCGGCACCATAACGGCAGGCAAGCCCTCAGTGGTGGACCTAGTGGTGCTGGATCACCACTTGGAACGCCCCGATGAACTGCTGAAAACAGCAGCCTCTATTGAACAGCGCTCCGAGCATCCCTTGGGCAAGGCCATAGTGGCGGAGGCGCGGGCCCGCGGCCTGGCGCTTCAAGATCCTTCCGAATTCAAGGCCTTCAGGGGAGAAGGAGTGCTTGGGGTGTTGAACGGAAAAGAGGTAATGGTAGGAAAGCCTGGATGGTTTTCCTCCCTTGGGCTTTTGGCTCACGATGACCAGGAGATTGTCAAGGGCTTGCAGGCCGAGGGCAAAACCGTGATGATAGTGGCAGTTGACCAAGCGGTGGCGGGCCTTATCGGTGTCTCGGACGTGATAAAGCCGGAATCAAGAGAGGCCGTCTCAGAGCTTCACAGGCTTGGGATACACACAGTGATGTTAACCGGCGACAATGTTCAGACTGCTGAGGCCATTGCAGCACAAGTGGGAATTGATGAAGTTATTGCCGAGGTGAGGCCTGAAGAGAAGTCAAGCGAGATAAGAAGGCTGCAGGAAAAGGGCAGAATGGTTGGCATGGTGGGCGACGGCATCAATGATGCCCCTGCCCTCGCCCAGGCCCACGTGGGCTTTGCCATAGGAACAGGTACTGACGTGGCCATCGAGGCTGGCGATGTGATACTGGTTAGCGGCAGTCTTATGGGAGTTCCCAGGGCTGTGAAACTAAGCAGGGCCACCATGAAGACCATCAAGCAAAACCTCTTTTGGGCCTTTGCCTACAATGTGTTTTTAATCCCTGTGGCAGCGGGTGTCTTATACCCGTTCAGCGGGGTTCCCCAGATCTTGCGCCAACTCCACCCCATACTTGCGGCCCTTGCCATGGCCATGAGCAGCATTACGGTGGTGTCGAACAGCCTTCGCCTCTACCGGGCCAAGGTCCTGTGACCAAGCCAACTCCCCCAGAGGGAAGCCCTTTCTGCCTGGGCCCAGGTGAACACGGCCAGGCTGGCTAATGTGCCCCCGGTCCTTTAGAAGGATTTTACTTGCTAAATAATTCAGGGAATCAAATGGTGGGATCACCTTTAATGTAATGCCTTGCTTCACCGTTGCTCAGAAATTATTTCTGCGCCCTTCGCTTTCATTTCTTCCAATGCTTGTTCAGTTGACTCAGGCGCCACGCCACGGCAAAGATCCAGGCGGAGTTTAACACCAAATCCAAGATTCAGGGCATCTAGAACCGTTGCCCTGACGCAGTAATCTGTGGCAAGACCATAGACGATGAGGGACTCAATTTCCTCCTCCTTCAAAAGGTCTTCAAGGCCGGTTGGATGACCCCCATCATCGTTGAACCCAGAATAGGAATCATAGTCTGGGTTCATCCCCTTCCGAACAACCCGATAGATCAGGGATTCCGGAATCAGGATCCTGGCTCCCTCGCTGTCCTGCACGCAGTGGGTAGGCCACAGCACCTGTTTCCTTCCCCCCGGCAGCTCAATGACCTCGAAAGCCGCCGCCCCAGGGTGATTCTCAGCAAAACTGCAGTGATTTTTCGGATGCCAATCCTGCGTGGCAAAAACCGGGAGGCCTTGGCGGTGGTACTCCTCTGTAGCTGTGATCACGTGGCGGAGATAGTCTTCTCCGGTTCCAGGAACCGCCAGTGCCCCTCCTTCAGATTCCGTAAAATCTGCCTGAACATCCACAACCACGACCGCCGTATGATGCTTCATGATTTTAACCCCTTTCTCATTTTCTTAGCCGGATCATAGGGATCTTCCCAGTTGGTAAGCCTTCTCAAGAAAGGCAATCCTTCCCTCTTCGTCAGTGGAGACCTCTCCAAGTATATAGTGGAGAACCTCCTCCACACCGCAAAACCGGAAGGTTCCAAGGTCTTTTGTGAGCCGCGCGGCTTGATTCAGGCCCGATTCCTCCAGCAAGTCGAGGGGATTGTCCGCTGTGTTCAATATAAGAACCTTCCGGAGTTTCAACATTCCTTCAAACTCGCCTTCCTCTGTAACCTGATACGCAAATCCTTTGGAAAGAACCCGGTCCAGCCAACCCTTGAGAATTGCCGGAGCCTCGTTCCACCAAACCGGGTAAATCAATGCCAAGGCATCCACGCGGTTCAAGACCTCTTGCTCCCTCAGAACATCTTCGGGCACAGGGCCGCCCTCGGGACGAAACTGGTTGAAATCATCCCCTTGAAACAAAGGATCAAACCCAGAAGCGTACAGGTCGTTGAGCACAACCTGCCCGCCTCCCGCCTGGACCCCACCGATGAAACTCCGGCAAACGGCATGGTTGAAAGAGTCCGGATTCGGATGTGCCAGAATCACGTACCATTTCATTGTCCTCTCCTTGTCAAGATAAAAGGGCCCGCCCGTCCGGGCACGGACGGGCCCTGGGTGTAACTATTTAGCGTTCAGGCACTTTTTGCCTTGAATCTTGCACTGATCCGCCGGAACAACCCTGCCGAGATCCTTTTTGACCACCAGCTTTCCTCCTGTAAACTCGCCGATCAGCATGTTAAGAATGACATGATGGTCACAGGCCCTCATGGTCTCAGGTCCATTTCCCACTACGATTGTCTGATCCCCCATGGCATCGATGATCTTCTCCTTGTCCAGGGACCCAACCTTTTCGATCGCATTGGCCAGGAGTTTTATTAGGGCATAGTGGGAACACGTGGCCCAAGTGACGACCACGTCATCGCCAAACATCTTTTTCTGCCG